>WRNV01000005.1 GCA_009776445.1 Oscillospiraceae bacterium
AACCCTAACGCTCCCAACGCCAACACGGGAGCATCGGGCAGTTTAGAGACGCCCGCCGCCGTTACAGGCGGAGACGCGACGGCGCAACCGCCGGAAACGGAGGATATAGTAGGCGCGCCAAAAGGCGGAGACGGAAAAATTAACATCAACCTGGCGTCGCAATCCGAACTCATGGATCTCCCTGGGGTCGGAAGCGTGCTTGCTTCGAGAATCGTCGACTACAGAAGACAGTATGGCGGCTTTCGCAGAATTGAGGATTTAAGAAGTGTGTCCGGCATCGGTGAGAAAAGATATGAAGCGATAAAGGATATGATAACTGTAGGTTAGCAATAAAAGGGCGTAGTAAGGCGGATGATATGAAGATATTAGTTGTCGATGATGAGAAATTACTTGTAAAAGGCATAAAATTCAATCTTGAGACCGAAGGGTACCAGGTCGACGCGGGGTATGACGGGCTTGAAGCGGTCGAGCTTGCCAGAAGCGGAGGCTATGACCTGATTTTACTTGACGTAATGATGCCAGGGCTTGACGGATTGGAGGCTTGCATGCGCATCCGTGAGTTTTCTACCGTCCCAATTATAATACTTACAGCCCGCGGGGAGGATATGGACAAAATAATAGGGTTCGAGTATGGAGCGGACGACTACATTACAAAACCATTCAATATACTTGAACTTAAAGCGAGGGTACGGGCGCTAATTCGACGTAGCGCGCTTGTCAGCAGCGTTTCCGAGGTAATTATGACGGTAGGGAATATCACGCTGGATGTTGAAAAGCGCGTCGCCAAGAAAAACGGCGTTTCTATCGAACTGACTGTAAAAGAATTCGATGTGTTCGAATTGCTTGCGAAAAACCCGGGCAGAGTATACAGCAGGGAAACACTGCTGAACATCATATGGGGCTATGAGTATCAAGGCGATATCAGAACTGTAGACGTGCATATCCGCCGCTTACGCGAAAAACTTGAAGATAATCCCGCTGAGCCGAGACATATCATGACAAAATGGGGGGTGGGGTATTATATCAGAGGTTAAAGCGCGTGGGATAACAGGGGATAAAGAAGTAGAGAATCCACAGAGCAAACCAAGAACTCAAAAAGAAGGCAACGTCAGGAAACTGCGGTTTTTCAGTAGTATCCGCACAAAATTCGCCGCGTCTTATTTTTTAATCGTCGCAGTTGTTCTAGCGCTGATGAATACATATTTCCTTATAGGTTCCCGCGACATGATTTTCTCTTCAAAACAAGTGTTCGTGCAGAGCCAGGCATCACTTATAGCAACGCATCTGGAAGATATGTTTGAGACGCTCTCCTCTGATGATTTAAGTAAAGTGGTAGAGCAACTGGATGTTACGGGAATCACGCATATCGTAATCACTGATCCGGGCGGAGTTGCGCTGTATGATCCCGCAAGCATTTCCGGGCGGGCGGATTTTCCAATCGACCTAATAAAAAGAACGCTTGATGGCAACGACGTCTTTTACGCGCGGTTCTCAGACAGCTCGTTTACAAGCAGCGCTTTTGTGCCGGTCATGCACATGAGCGCGACTATAGGCGCCGTGTATGTTACCGATGTTGACACGGAACAGGGGGCATTACTAGTCGGAATGCAAGCCAGGCTGAGAAATATCTCAATTATTGCTGCGATGTTCTCAGTAGTCTTAGTCATTGTGATAATATGGTCGGTGATGGGACGCACAACAAGTATAATAAAAGCAATCAAAACTGTCCGTGAAGGAGAATATAGTTATCGTATCAATATGGGAGGAAGCGATGAGCTTGCCTTACTCGGGGACGAATTCAACAGTCTTTCCAACAGGCTTCATGAAACCGAAGAAATTAGGCGAAGGTTCGTTGCCGACGCTTCGCACGAACTGAGGACTCCGCTGGCTTCGATAAGGTTACTAAGCGACAGCATACTGCAAAATGAAGATATCGGGCATGAGACAATGCGCGAATTCATTAGCGATATAGGCCACGAAGCGGAACGCCTCGCCAGAACAACAGGGAAGCTAATGACGCTGACCAAGCTCGATAGCGCTATCTCTGACGAAAAAACAAGAGTGGATATGCGCGGCGCGGTCGCGGCTACTCTGAGGATGCTCAACCCGCTCGCTAACAGCAGAAGGATCATCATACATTCCGAACTTGAAAATGGATGCTTCATACTTGCCACAGACGACGCCATTCACCAGATTGTTTTTAACCTCGTTGAAAACGCTATAAAATACAGTAAACCTGGCAAAAGCGTTTTTGTCAAACTCAAAATCGATGGCAAGAAAGTAGTTTTGACAGTCGACGACAGGGGGTTTGGCGTCCCGGAATCCGATCTGCCACACATTTTTGAACGTTTTTACCGCGTTGATAAAGCGCGATCACGCGAAGCGGGCGGCAGCGGGCTTGGTCTGTCGATTGTATGGGATACTACGCGCGATTTAAATGGAGATATTACAGCATCGAGACGCGAGAGCGGAGGTATGCGCTTTCAAGTACGGTTTGACCTATTAGCGAACTGACTGACCATAAGGAAGTGTTGTATTGTTTTCGATAGACGAAATTACCGAAATGCTTGACGATATAGCCTTGGAATTGCCTGAGGAGATTTTCCGCGAACTAAACGGCGGTGTAAGCATTCTTAATGAAATAAAGCAAAACCACGCTGATCCAAACGGAGGCCTATATGTGCTCGGCGAGTACCATCGCGACCAAATGGGCAGGTATATCGTAATCTACTACGGTTCGATCTGCGCTGTATACGGTAGAGACACTCCTGAACGGATGCGAGCGAACCTGAAGAAAATACTAACGCATGAATTGACGCACCATATGGAATCGCTCGCGGGCGAGCGTGATTTAGAAATTCAAGACGAGATCGAGCTTGACGAATATCTGTCAAAAAGAAGAGAGTAGATTTGATTCATAAAAGCGAAAGTGGAAAGTCACAGAGACAACCCACATAACGTTGAACTATTGCGTATGGGCGCCCGCTGACTTTCCACTTTTACCACTTTTACTTTTGCTACTTTTGCTCTTATTTTGAATGTTTACTTCATGCAGTACGCGCCGGTTTTACGCATGATCCGCGTTATATACGTGTTCCGCCAGGTCAAGCACTTTATTCGAATAACCCCACTCATTATCATACCACGCCACAACTTTGACGAAGGTATCTGTCAATTGGATGCCTACTTTTGCGTCGAAAATACAAGTATGTGGATCGCCAATGAAATCTGTGGACACGACCGCCTCGTCAGTGTACTCCATGATACCCTTTAGCTCATTTTCAGAAGCGCGTTTCATTTCAGCGCAAATGTCCGCATATTTTGCCGGACTGGCGAGATTGACAGTGAGGTCTACGACAGACACGTTTATTGTCGGGATACGCATGGACATGCCGGTCAGTTTACCGTTGAGTTCCGGGATGACCTTTCCGACAGCCGCAGCTGCTCCAGTCGAAGAGGGGATGATATTGGTCGAGGCGGCTCTTCCGCCGCGCCAATCTTTCTTTGACACGCCATCAACGGTTTTCTGAGTAGCTGTCGTTGAGTGTACGGTTGTCATAAGCCCCTCGGCGATACCCCACTTATCGTTGAGCACTTTCGCAAGCGGCGCGAGGCAGTTTGTCGTACATGACGCGTTTGAGACGACGTTCATAGAACGGTCGTACTTATCCTGGTTTACTCCCATAACAAACATAGGAATATCAGATGTAGGAGAAGTGATTATGACTTTTTTTACGCCAGCTTGTAAGTGAGATGATGCTTTAGGCATTGAAGTGAATACACCGGTCGCGTCCACGAGATACTCCACGCCCCATTCCGGCCACGGGATTGCGGCGGGATCAAGGCAAGAGTAGGTTACTATGGAAACACCATCGACAACCAAGCTGTTTTCAGTATAAGAGACGTCATGGTTAAACCTACCGTGTACCGAGTCATACTTAAGCATATAAGCCATATAATCCGGCTCCATAACGTCGTTTATCGCCGCGACATCTATTCCGCGCTCTATTGCCGCCCGAAAAACAAGCCTGCCGATCCTCCCGAATCCGGTGATTCCGATTTTGATGCTCATTAAATTTTCCTCCAATTATTAATAATTATAATACTGCATAGCAATTATAATAGGTTTTAAATAAAAAATCAAAGGAATAACTCAAATTTCTACATTGCGCTGTATAATGACCAGTATTAGGGCTATGTTTTTGTGACTATTCACAGTGCTAATTCCCTTATTGTGAAATAGACAATAAGCTGATATAATGTCTACAGCGCAGGGATATAATAAAGCGGTAAGCTGAGACTTTTTTAGTAATGAAAGGGCAGATTAATTATGAAATATACCGTCAGGTTAATATGGGATAATGAAGCAAGCATATGGTATACCGAATCCGATGATTTGCCAGTTTTTTTAAATGATTATTCATATGATAACCTTATAGAAAGAGTTCGCATAGCCGCTCCTGAGGTAGTTGAAGAATCCTTCGGTTATATAGGCCCTGTAGATTTAATCTTTGAGTCTGTTCGTGTTGAAAAGGCAAAGGTTTCATAATGCAAGACTATACAAAAGCCTTGTGCGAAATGCTTGCAAAACACAATTGGGAATTAAAGCGACATGGTAAAGGTGACCACGATATTTGGAAAAGCCCTGACGGAAAGAAAACAGCTGTAATTGACAGCGAAATTAAGTCAAGATATTTAGCCAATGCAATATTAAGTAGAGCAGGTTTACAAGAGCGTTTCAGATAAAATCTATAAAGAAACACAGATACTGAGTATAAAAACAGGGTGGATCATGGATAAACATGTTGGGATTTACATACATATACCGTTTTGTGCAAGTAAATGCGCTTATTGCAATTTCTATTCTCTGGCAGGCGCAGACAAGCTTATTCCAGCCTATAACTCTGCTGTTATCAAGCATATCGGGGAATACTCGGCGCAGCTTGACGGATATCTGATCGACACTGTCTATTTTGGCGGTGGGACGCCCAGCCATTACGGCGCGGGACGGTTAGCAAGCATTTTCAACGCTTTAAAGAAACACGGTCATGTGCTTCTAGATTCCGAGGTCACGGTGGAAATAAATCCGGGCGGGATAACGAAAGAAGACCTTATCAAACTAAGACACGCTGGTTTCAATAGGCTATCGATCGGCGTTCAAAGCACTAACGACACTATGCTCAAAAGCCTCGGCAGAACTCATACATTCTCAGATGCCCAGGATACCGTTAATAACGCGAGAAGCGCGGGTTTTGACAATATAAGCGTAGATATTATCTATGGATTGCCTTCACAGGACAAAGATTCGTGGGCGGAGACAATCGCGAAAACGACAGCGCTTAAGGCAGAACATATATCTTGTTACGGACTGAAAATTGAACGCGGGACTCAACTTTATGTGTTTAAAGATTCTCCATTTTTACCAGATGACGACGCCCAGGCGGATATGTACTTATATGCTGTCGAAATGCTCGCTGGGTTTGGTTATAAACAGTATGAAGTATCGAATTTCGCGCGTCGCGGATTCGAGTCGAAACATAATATGAAGTACTGGCTCGGCGATGAGTATATCGGGTTCGGGCCGGGAGCACATTCCTATGTCGGGCATTGCAGATACAGCTTTATTGAAGATATTGAGCAGTACATCGAACGCGTGAATATGGGGCAAGTCGTCGTTGAATACAGTGAGGAGATGTCTGACTTCGAAAATGCGGGGGAATACCTAATGCTCAGGCTCAGGACGATCCATGGTATTTCAGAGGATGAGTATTATCATATATACAGGCTGAAGATGGATTTTGTCTTGGAATTGTTGCGTAAATACGAGGCAAATGGCTGGGCTTTGTTTAAAGATGGCCGGTGGAGGTTTACCCCAAAGGGGTTCATGCTTTCAAACACGCTAATAGGAGAGGTGCTCGATGCTCAGACACGGCAACGAACCCAAATCAGCAAGCCATGGCAGACGACGCTGGGCAGGGAAGACGCGCAGATGACCTTATTCGACAGGAAACCGGTCGCGGCTGAGTTATTCGGGGGCAGAAAACTGGTCGGTCGTATAGACACATAAATCATGTCATGTGTCTTGTTTTTTATAACTGGAGAGAGGAGAGCGATTTGCTGCGTCACGTAGGCTGTCACTCTCTACGTGCGTATAAATCTGCGTCGTGTTTAGATGCTCGTGCCCCAGGAGTTCCTGGAGCGTCCTTACGTCTACGCCGCTTCTGAGCATCAAAGTCGCCGCTGTGTGACGCAGCTTATGTGAGGAGTATTTTGAACTGTCAATACCAGCAGCAAGAATGTGCTTTTTTACGAGGCTGTGAACCGTTGAAGTGCTGATTCTTATACGTCTATTTGAGAGGAAAAGGGCGCGTTTTTCGATCGCGGCTATTTGTTTGCGCGTCAAGAGATAATCATTTATCGCGTCCGCGCAAGCGTCGTTAATATACACGATGCGTTCTTTGTCGCCTTTACCCAGAACCCTTATGGAGTCGGCGCGCAAATCGGACAGATTCAAACCTACAAGTTCTGATATTCGCAACCCGCAATTGAGGAACAATGTCAGGATGCAAAAGTCACGCTCTTTAAAAGCGCCGCCAACGCAATCGAGAAGCCTAATGCTTTCGTCAAGGCTAAGATAGCGGGGGAGCAACTTGCGCTGTTTGGGTGAATCCAGGTCGGCTACGGGGTTATCGCTCAACTTGTTAGCTTTAAGGGTAAGGTATTTGTAGTAAGACCGTATCACAGCAATTTTGCGCGCCCTGGAATTGGCGCTCAGGCCGTACTCACAGTTGCGGCTGTTGGCTTGCTTTGGCCGGTCACGTGAAAGATAAGCCAGGAATTCATAGACATCAGTAATTGTGACTGCTTTGACAAATTCCAAGTCAATATCTATTATCGGGATTTCTTCAAATGGGGTGTCGCATGGCACTATATTTTTATTGATTTTCATGAAACGGAAAAAAGTCCTTAGGTCCAAAAAATATTCGTCGATAGTTTTTTTTGAGTGGCCTTTGATCGTTTCGTGATAAAAAAGAAACTCGCGAATAATCTCAGGGGAATCTTTTCTGTAATCCATAACTAACAGGCTTCCTATCATATTGCTTTTCACTTAACTTTTCATTGTAACCCTGCATGTTAGCATTTTAACATATTCAACGGGGAAGGTCTAGTTAATATCGAGATATAATTGAACAAAATAAAGATTTTGTTCAATTATCAAGAGACGCAGAGACAGCTCTGCGCACTTTTCTGCTTTTCTCTTTTCTTTATCCCCGAACGATCAGATTAATTATCTTGTTCTTTACTACAATAACCCGCATGATTTCTTTTCCTTCGATGAAACGCGAAATCTTATCGTCTTCTTTGGCTGCTGCCAGAACCGTGTCGTCGTCCGAGTCGAGCGGTACTTTTATTGCGCCTCTCAGCTTTCCTCCGATTTGCACAGCAATTTCGCACACTGCGTCAACCGTTTTGCTATCTTCATAATCCGGCCAAGGCTGCGTTGCCGCATACCCCTCAAAACCTTGACGTTCCCATAATTCCTCCGCGACGTGCGGCGCGAATGGCGATAAAAGCGCCAGCAAAATTTTGAAATCCCCACGCGATGGCCCCACGCTGTAAAAATCGTTTACCAATGACATGAGCGCCGCTATAGCCGTGTTGAATTTCAAACTGTCGATATCCGAACCAACCTTCTTTATCGCACGATGTACCGCAGTTTCGTGCGCTGAGGAAATGCCGTCCCCGATAAGTTGCGTTTCGGCTAGGTTCCAAATGCGATCCAAAAACCTTTTGCAACCCTTGACAGCCTTTTGCGACCACGGTGCAGTCTTTTCGAAGTCGCCGATAAACATGATGTATAACCTAAGCGTATCCGCTCCGAACTCTTTAATGATGTCATCAGGGTTTATTACATTCGAACGCGATTTGCTCATTTTTTGTCCGTCTTCGCCGAGTATCATACCCTGACTCGTCCGCTTCATGTACGGTTCTGAAGTTGGAGCAACACCGATATCGTAGAGGAATTTGTGCCAGAAACGCGAATACAGTAAATGTAACGTTGTATGTTCCATTCCGCCGTTGTACCAGTCTACGGGAGTCCAATACTCAAGCGCTTCGCGAGACGCCAGCATTTCTTTGTTATTGGGGTCTGTATATCTCAAAAAATACCAGCTTGAGCCTGCCCATTGAGGCATCGTATCAGTTTCGCGACGAGCCGGACCGCCGCACTTGGGACAAACCGTCGATATCCATTCAGTCATAGCGGCCAGCGGGCTTTCGCCCGTTTCTGTTGTTTCATAGTTTTCCACCTGCGGCAGCACAAGCGGCAATTCGCTTTCCGGTATCGCGACATATCCGCAATTATCACAACTGACTATCGGGATAGGCTCTCCCCAGTACCGTTGGCGCGAAAAAACCCAATCGCGAAGTTTGAAATTGACCTTCTCCTCGCCCAATCCCTTTTCAGTCAGCCATTTTGTCATCGTTATTATCGCGTCTTCGACGCTCATATTGTTTATAAACCCCGAGTTTACCATAATACCGGCGTCGCAGTCTGTATAGGCTTCTTTTTCGATATCGCCTCCGGACACGACTTCTATGATTGGAAGGTCGAACTTTTTTGCGAACTCCCAGTCGCGTTGGTCATGGCCTGGTACTGCCATTATTGCTCCGGTGCCGTATGTCGCAAGAACATAGTCGGATATAAAAATCGGTATCTCTCCGCCCGTAACAGGGTTTATCGCCCGTATTCCCTTGATTTTGACGCCGGTTTTCTCCTTACTCATCTCGGTACGCTCAAAATCAGATTTCTTGGCCGCAGCTTGCTGATACGCGCGAATCTCATCCAAGTTTCCCGGTTCCCATTTTTTTAGCAACGCGTGTTCTGGTGAGATAACCATATATGTCGCGCCGAATAGCGTGTCCGGGCGCGTTGTGAATACCCGTATAGTATCGCCGGACGTCGTGTTGAAATCAACCTCCGCGCCTACGCTGCGCCCAATCCAGTTTCGTTGCTGTATCTTGACGCGTTCAATATAATCAACGGTATCGAGATCGTCGACGAGTCTTTGGGCATACTTTGTGATACGCAGCATCCACTGGCTCTTTTCACGCCTTACGACAGACGCGCCACAACGCTCGCAAACCCCGTCTACGACTTCCTCGTTAGCTAGCACACACTTACAGGATACGCACCAGTTGACCGGAATAAGCGCCTTATACGCCAGATCATTTTCGAACATTTTCAGAAAAATCCATTGCGTCCATTTATAATACTCCGGATCCGTCGTTTCAACGCTTCTATCCCAGTCGAAACTATACCCAAGCATTTTGAGCTGTGCCGTAAAACGTTTTATGTTGTTAGCTGTGACAGTCGCCGGATGAACTTTGTTTTTGATCGCGTAATTCTCCGTCGGAAGCCCAAATGCATCAAAACCTATTGGAAACAGCACATTGTATCCCTGCATACGCCTTTTTCTGGATACAATGTCCATAGCTGTGAACGGCCTGGGGTGGCCTACATGCAACCCATCCCCTGATGGATACGGAAATTCGATCAATATATAGTATTTAGGCGCGTCGCCGTCGTCTAAAGCAGCGAAAGGCTTTTCCGCCTCCCATCTGTCTTGCCATTTTCTCTCTATGCGACTAAACTCATACTTCATATAGCGGTATCCCTCACAGTAATCATATCATTAATATCTACATCTTCAGCATCGGCCCACAGCCGCTCCAAAGTATAATATTCACGCTCTTCCTTCAAAAATAAGTGGACGATCACGCAACCAAAATCGATAAGCATCCACCCGCAACGCCTGTCCCCTTCCCTGCGCAGAGGCGTCTCGCCTTTTTCTTTCAACACCTTCTCGACTTCGTCCGCTATGGTTTTTAGTTGTGTTGACGAGTTCGCCGTACAGATCACAAAATAGTCGGCAAGGATTGTGACGTCTCTTGTTTTTAGCAATTTTATACTATGAGCTTTCTTGTTGTCAAGCGCGTTAATTATAAAACAGACAATATCTTTTGGTGTCAGCATACGTAATAACCAATCCTTTCATATATAATCATTCAACTGCCTCAACAGGCGGGGCGTCAGGGCTGATGGGAGAAGCGTCGGCTGGAGGGGTGGTCGCTTCAGGTGGCGCGTCTGTTTGCGGAGCCGCGTTATCCGGGCTATCAGTTTGGGTTTGGCCTGGATCCTCGTCCAATGGCGGTATTTCGTCAGACGGCGGATAAGTCGTCACAACGTCAGTATCTGGAAAATCATCCAGGTTCTCAGATGAGCCCGTATCTGGAACTTCGTCTACATCGCCGGGCGGATTTTGTGAAGTTTTGTTTGACGAATCGCTTGGAGTATTATTGTTTGGTTTTGCCGGCTGACTGCTAGTCGATGAGCTGCTGGACGAACTTTTGGGTGAACTGCTGGACTGACTACCGCCAGCGCTGCTGTTCGGGTCGTAGCTAGCTCCTCTGCTGCTCGATCCCCATGACGAGTTGCCTAGGCGGTTTCCATCAGTGACGTATAGCTTCCTGTCCGCGCCCCTGGTCAGTATGCTCACATCTTGGTCAGTTATTTCCACCCGGAACGGATTGAGATATTCGTTAACCATTTCCAGCCATGGCTCAACATATACTGTAACATAAGACGCTCCATCTACAGAATCGACATAATTCCCCGGTAGAGTCATAAAGTTTACGTCTTCGGCTTCCATTTTCAAGAGTTCTTTTCCAAGCCAAACCAGATTGTTGAGCGGCAAGTTAGTTTTAACGTTGTTAATGAATATATTTGCCAAATCAATAACATTAATTGAGTTTCTTTTTGCCAATATCTGTTCGGCCGCAGCTTTCAAAAAGCCTTGCTGGTTGCTGATTCTGGCTATATCTCCGCTTGCGTACCGTCTGAATCGTAGTATCTCCAGCGCTTGCTGACCGGTGAGGCCGCGCTTCATCCCCTGTCTATAACTGATATGAAGGTTTTGCTCATTGTCGTGGTATTCCATATTAGATGGAATATAATAATCAACTCCACCAACAGCGTTAACAAGCGTAACGAATGCCTTCATATCGACGTTGAACCAAAAATCGACCTCAAAACCAAGTATATCTGCAAATGACTCGATAGTTGCCTGCATCGCTTTATCTTCAGCATTGTCCTGGCCTTTGAACTCGATCCGTCTGTTTGCCCGTATGGCGTTGACTTTTTTTGAACTCCAACTAACGTTTGCCATCGTGTCACGAGGGATACTAACAACATTTAAGGTGTGGTTGGCAGCGTCGAACGTTGCGACCATGATCACATCCGTATTGGCGCTACCATCCGTGCAAAACATGATAAAAGCAAACTTATTCATGTCTCTGATGCCATCGTCAGCACTGACTTCATTTCCAGTGGGCGGGATGTCTACTGAATTGATGGGCGGCTCATTGTGGTAACCGGTACTCTCAGTACGCCGCACGTCATTTCCCTTAAGGCTCGTATTGACTTCGGGTGGGGCGACCGCAAGCTTATAATACGCTAGCGCGGCTGCTGTCGCGACTACCGCCACTCCGCCAATAATCATAAGGATTTTTAGCGTTTTTTTCCACCAGATTTTTGGACCTCTAACGCTCTTCCCGTAGCTCTTCTTTGATACGGTATCCAAATTTCCCAGTAAATGCCGCCCGCTCCGTAAAGTCCCTGACAATTTCATGACCATAATTTCCCCTTTGCTTGCTATACCCTCGGTTTAATCGATATATTCATACTCGCTTAAGGCGTCTATAGTCGTATGGTCCGGGGTGATGCCTCGCGACACGACGTCCTCAATAGTCATTTCCAGTCCCCTCTTCACCGCACTGTCAAGATTCTCATAAGCTAACCGACGTAATTCCTCCAACCCCGGAATATCCCTGGTAAACTCAATGTAGTCGGAAATATACATCACTTTTTCGAGTACCGACATGCCTACTCTTCCTGTCGTATGCCATCTGATTGCATCGGCAACCTCGTCAGATACGCCAAATATATCCTTTGCGAGCGCCGCGCCGGTTTTTGGGTGGAGCAGTTTTTCTCCAAAATTACTAAGATCCCCGACAGGTATGCCTCTGTCTTCAAGAATTCTTCTATTCTCGTGGCTGCCAAGTCTTTTTGTGATATCGTGTAGTATTGCAGCCTCTCTCGCGTCGTCAGGCGGTACGCCCCAACGTTCCGCCAGCCGTAAAGATTCCGCTTCGCATCCGGCGACGTGGGGTATGCGCTCAGGGTTGAGCATCGAGTAAGCGCGTTCGCGCAGCCAGTCCCAATTTGGTTTCGCCCCATAGAGTTTGTTTTTGATAATATATGAGTAGTTTGTATCAGCAATGTATCTTACGCCTTCACGTTTTGTTAACATTGCGCGTATTTCCGATGATGAAATCTGAACGGTGGTATTTATCACTATCTTCGAAGCGACGCCGTAGCGCTCTTTCAAAACGGCCGAATAGCTTTTTATCCTTTTGCGGTCGTCCGAATCGCGAAAAAACACGGCGGGCGTCACCATTCCAAGTAGTCTTTCATGATCTTTCCAGGTTTCAAGCGTCAAGAACATATCAGTCCCGACAAGCAGGTACAATTCAGCATTCGGGTATATTCCCTTTAATTCAGTAACTGTGTCAACAGTATAGCTTGGCCATGGGTTTTTAACTTCGATATTTGACACGATTGTCCTGTCCACATTCCAGAACGCCGTCATCGTCATAAAAAGACGAATATCGGCGGATGGCGTGCCGGCAGGCAAAGGTTTGTGCGGCGGAACTCCCGCTGGGACGATAAGCATCAGATCAAGGTTAAGCTGGTTCGCGGCTGACATTGCTGACAGCACATGTCCTATATGCGGCGGGTTGAATGTCCCGCCAAATATACCTACTTTCATAAAAAACGTCCATCCCTTTCGGAAATTCTTTTCGCGGTCAACTGATCAAACCGTTCATACCTCTTTTCTTTAATAATATTGAAAAACTCCTTAACGCGGCCCCTCTGTGAGAGATGGCGTTCTTCTCCTCAGGCGATAGTTCCGCCATAGTTTTGCTGTAACCATTCGCTATGAAAACGGGATCGTATCCAAATCCTCGCCAGCCCCTGGGTTCGTCCGCTATTTCACCGACGCATTCGCCCTGCGCCGTAATTACGCCGCCGTCTGGAAACACGCACACGATCATACAGACAAACTTAGCGTTTCGGTCGCGGACACCACTAAGTTTTTTAAGGAGATAGCCGCATCTTTCGGCGCTGGACAAACCCTCCCCTCCAAATGTGCTAGTGTACACGCCGGGCGCGCCGCCTAAAGCGTCGACCATCAGTCCGGAATCGTCCGCGATTGCAGGCAAACCGGACAGAGCGCATATTGCGTTGGCTTTCAAAAGAGCGTTTTCTTTGAACGTCGTCCCGGTTTCTTCTATCTCGACGTCGATGCCGACATCGGCGCGCGTCAAAAACTCAATACCTAACCCCGGCAGGATTTCTCTCATTTCTTTTATTTTACCAAGGTTGTTGGTAGCCAGCACAAATTTCACTCAAGTATCGCCTCCGAAAAATCTTGCCCATCGAATTCAATCAAGTCTTCGGGCTTTTCGCCAACACCAACAAGCTTTACAGGGACGCCAAGCTCCGAGGCTATCGCATATACGATGCCTCCCCTCGCCGTACCATCGAGTTTTGTAAGAACGATGCCGGTTACGTCGGCCGTTTCTTTGAATTGCTTTGCTTGAATAAGTCCATTCTGGCCTGTCGTCGCGTCCAGGACAAGGAGCGTTTCTCTATCGGCGCCTGGCAGCTCCCGGTCAATAACGCGGCTTATTTTATTAAGTTCATTCATGAGATTCGATTTATTATGCAGCCGACCGGCTGTATCGCAAATAATAACATCCGCTCCGCGCGCCTTTCCAGCGTTTATTCCATCGAATATGACCGACGCTGGATCCGCTCCTTCTTCGCGTCGCACTATATCCGCGCCCGCGCGGTTCGCCCAAACCGATAGTTGTTCACTTGCAGCGGCGCGGAACGTATCCCCCGCGCAGAGCAGAACTTTTTTACCTTCGCTTGCGTAACGGAGCGCGAGTTTTCCTATTGTAGTAGTCTTCCCTACCCCATTTACGCCAACAACCAGTATTACAGACGGTTTCGTGCCGAGCTTAAGGCTTCCATCGCCAATATCAAGCAGCCCCGCCAGAATTTTGGAAAGCTCGGCTTTGAGTTCCTCACTTGACCGATATCCTTCGCGCCTCGCTGTTTCGCGAAGCGTTTCAACTGCACAGGCGGCTGTTTTCGCTCCAAGGTCGGCAATAATGAGAGTCTCCTCAAGCTCGTCATAAAAATCATCTTCCGCGCCTGAGAATGCGGCGAAAACATTACCGAGTTGGGTAGATATGCTTTTTTTCGTTTTTAATAAGCCTTCTCGAATTTTATTGATAAATCCCAATTGTTTTCCCTCATTAGTTATGAACGTCTATGCTTTTCATATGTTTTTCCGCTTCATCCAAGTCGATTTTCAGCATGCTCGAAACACCTAGTTCCTGCATAGTGACGCCATACAAAACATCTGCTTCTTCCATCGTGCCCCGCTGATGTGAAATAACTATCATCTGCGTGATGGCGGACATACGCCGTAGATGCTCGGTGAAGCGGAGTACATTGGCGTCGTCAAGCGCCGCGTCGATCTCGTCCATAACTACGAACGGCGGCGGCCGCACAGTTAATATCGCAAAATAGATAGCAATTGCCACAAAAGCCTTTTCACCGCCTGACAGCAGCGTTATTGTTTTAAGCGACTTGCCTGGAGGCTGGACATTGATTTCAATTCCACATTCGAGCACGTCGTCGGGATCCTCTAAAACAAGGCATGCCCGTCCGCCGCCAAACAGTTCCTTGAATGTTTTTTCAAAGCTCTCATTGATGCTTTCGAATTCGCGCGCGAATATATCCCGCATCCGCGCGGTAAGCTCGCTAATAATACTTAATATTTCTCCTTTTGCCTTTTCAACGTCGTCACGCTGGGAAGTCATGAACAGATATCTCGTGTTGACGCGCTCAAATTCATCTATTGCCCCAATGTTTGGATTGCCCAGTTCCGATATCTGTTGCTTAATAGACGTAATACGCCTTTGCGCCTCAGCGACGCTTTCAATGCGCGCGCCAGCGTCCAACGCTGCGCTCCGGCTCAACTCGTAGGTATCCCATAGTTTGTCCAGAATCTGCTTTTCTTCCATTTGCGCCGCGAGTTTTTTCTGCTCCAACCTGGAACACTCACGCTCCAAATTAAGCAGATCATTGTTTTTGCCTTGTAACGATTTATTGAGACTGCTTCTTTTCGCTTCTAACTTGATTTTATCGTCGCATAATTCCGACAAGGTACGTTTGCGAGAATCGATCTCATTGAATACAGACGACAAAACACGTTGATTATCTAGGATTTCAGCGCGTATCTTCCCGTTTTGGCTTTCAAGGTTTTCGATCGTTTCAATCTGGCGGTCGCGACTGCCGTACATTTCGTCTCGTAGAGCGCTGAGTTCTGATACGGCCTTTTCTAAAGCTGCATTTTCCGCCTCGAGCGACGCGTATTGCGCCCTGAGTTCGGAAAGCGACGAATTTACATTTTCGCGTTTTTGCGAAAGAAGCTCTTGCCCGCGCATCGCTGTATCAATCTTTCCTTTGAGCAGTTCCAGCTCCGCTTCCAGTAATGATATGCGAGTTCGCGCGTCCTCCGTTGCCACGTTGTTTTGTTGTATCCTATTTTCGATCGATTTGAGCTCGCTGTCATAAACTGAGATGGCGTCATTCGCTGCCACAATAAGCTGCGCGCGGTGTGTTTCTTCAACTTCGAGCTTGATAACTTGTTCCTCGGCAACGCGAAGCTCGGAACGCGCCGTTTCCAGTTCATATTCAGCCGCGCTTTTCTCTCGGACACACTGCGCGTACTCGCGTTCAGCTTTTTTAATATCCGCACGATGAGAGTCGATCCGCCCCGCAAGCTGTTCAAGCTCATTCGCGCGCGAAAGAATTCCAGCGTTACTCGCGGCTGAGCCTCCAGTCATAGACCCGCCAGCGTTTATGGTCTGTCCATCAAGCGTGACTATCTTATATCTATGTTTTTGGTTTCTTGCCATTCTAACCGCGTTGTTAAGGTCGTCCGCAACTAGGACGCGCCCCAGCAGGTTCGCATACACGCTGGCATACTTTGATTCAAATTCTATAAGATCATACGCGATACCTTCAAATCCCTGTTCTGCCGCGAATTCATTTGAATCCAAAACGCCGCCCTTTATAACGGACAGCGGCAAAAAGGTAGCTCTGCCACCGTCACGACGCTTCAAGAGATTGATTGCCGCTTTTCCGTCTTCTTCAGTATCGACGATAATATGTTGCATAGCGCCGCCAAGAGCGGTTTCGATAGCCGCTGTGTACCTATCGCCAGCCTTCAACTGCCCTGCAACAGTGCCGTGTATATTTTTCAGCGAACCGCGCGACGAATCCTGCATCACGAACTTCACCGCTTTCGAGTACCCCTGATAATCCTTTTCCATTTCAGAAAGAAGTTTTTGCCTTGATTCAAGCGTTTTAAGGTCAAACGACATTTTGTCCAGTTTGTCGCCGTGCATTATTGTTTTATTCAAACGGTTTTGTGCTTTCAACGCCAATCCATCAACGATATTTGTGAGCGATATGGCTTCTTGTTTTGCTTTACTGAGTTTATCAATACTTTCTTTGTATTCCGTTTTCATATCGCCAAGTTTTCCGGAAGCAGTTGCAAGCTCAAGCTTCACAGAGTTATCCATATCGTACAGTTCCTGCGCTTGTGAAGCAAGCGCCGACAATTCTGACTTTCCTTCACCGAGACCGTTTTGTCCGTTTCCTTCGCTTGCGAGCATTTTTCCAAGCTCTTCGCTCTGTTCCCCTACTGAGTCCTTTATGCTGTCAAGTTCGCACATTAGCGAATACATCCGCTCATCCAGGACGGTCTTTTCGCCTTCGATAACGTGAATCCTGGTTTTGCGTTCGTTTATCTGCGCGTCAACGCCATCCTGACGGGTATCCTGACTTTTCAGTTCCTGGCGCAACCGTTCGATTTGGATGGAATTGCCTTCCAGTTGTGACTTGAGTACCGCTATAGCGCTCTCCGTGTCACTGTGCCGCGTTTCCGCCGAGGATATGAGTTCCCGCGACGAATCCGCTTCGATATCGAGTTTGCGCATATCCTCAGCCAGTGACTCGATATCTTCAAATCCAGCTTCGACCGCGAGAGTGGCTGAATCAAAATCCCGTTTAGCCGCCGCATAGTCCGCGTCAGCTTTATCAGCCCGCGTTCGTAGCGAACTCAGTTCGCGCAGCCACACTGATATCTCTATACCGCGCAGTTCATCACGCAAGAGAAGGTACTTTTTCGCGGTTTCAGCTTGCTCAAGCAAAGGTGCCTTTTGTAGATCAAGTTCGGATATTATGTCGCCGATCCTGACCAGGTTTTCATCTGTCTGTTGGAGTTTCCGTTCCGCTTCCTCTTTTCTGTGCCTGTATCGCGATATGCCGGCAGCTTCTTCGAATATTTCCCGCCTGTCTTTGCTTTTTGTAGACAATATTTCAGAAATTCTTCCCTGTCCGATTATGCTGTATCCCTCTCGTCCAAGTCCAGTGTCCATCAACAGTTCGCTCAGATCTTTGAGCCGCGCCAGCGTTCTGTTTACATAGTATTCGCTCTCCCCGGATCGGTAGTATCGCCTGGTTATCATGACTTCAGAATTGTCCAAATTGAGAAACCTGTTGGAGTTATCCAAAATTAACGAAACTTCAGCAAAACCAAGCTGTGGTCGTCTTTGAGTCCCTCCAAAAATAACGTCTTCCATTTTTCCGCCGCGCAAGGTCTTTGTCGACTGTTCGCCCATAACCCATAAGATGGCGTCAGCTATGTTGGATTTCCCGCTTCCATTTGGCCCGACAATGGCGGTGATTGGTTTGTCGAAAGCTATCCGCGTTTTTTCGGGAAAAGACTTAAAGCCTTGTATCTCCAGGGATCGTAAATACAGCGCGAACACCATCTTTCGTTTTGTGATTAACAGTTTTGTTGATGAAATAACGCCGAAAGCTATTATACTCCATTGAGCAGGTGATTTCAATCACATTTTCTCGCCAGATATTAGTGCTATTTTGCTATTTCGTAAGCGGTGGATAGAAGGTATTTAGCGATGTATAGCAACACGAATCTGATTTTCTGTGCCAAAATCGGCTTGGATGACTTTTATGGAGCATAGGGAAAACTTTCTTACCAACTCGTTGATATTTCTGCGGTGTTGGCCGATCATCATAGAAACATGCCCACAAGGGACAACCAGCGTGATGTTGCTGTCCGGAGCGACGCCTTCAAGCAGCGCCTCCGCCTTGTTGTAGTAAACCCTCGAATAAACAAGCTCCCCGAACGCTGGATGGTAAGCGCCCGCAACAGCGTCGCCAGCGTCCAGAGTACGCGTCGGGTTCAGGCCCATCCTGATTATTGGGATAGCTGCGTCGTTAAATATCGCGTGAATTTCGGCACAAATTTCTACGGCACACTCTACTGTATGTTCTCTATATTCGCCACGTTCCCACATTGCGTGCAGATAAGTCCCGCGCACGACGACAGTCGGGTATACTCTAACGCCGTCTGGTTTGAGCTCCGTAAAACGACGGGCCGTATACAGCGATTTTTCGCGCGTATCTCCTGGCAAACCGGTCATCATCTGTAAAATCAGCGCAAGCCCTGAGTTCTTGATCATTGCCGCAGCTCGTTCGACGTCGCCCGACGTGTGGCCGCGCCGCGATTTATCAAGCACGTCGTCGCACATCGACTGCGCGCCCAATTCAATAGTCGCGATACCATAGTATCTGAGCCTATCGATTATTGACGCGTCGATGCAATCCGGCCTTGTTGATATTCTTATTGAGTTGAGATGATTGAGCTTTAAAAATGGTTGCGCAGCCTCCAGCAAATCATTTTGTAGCCCAATCGGGATAGCGGTAAAGCTCCCGCCATAGAAAGCAAGTTCCGAAGGTTGGGTATCCGACCCAAAGTTATGACCCAATAAAGCCACATCATCAATTGCGGACCCAGAAGCTCCAGAAATCCTCCGTTGGTCGCAAAAAACACAATCATGCGTACAACCCGCATGTGGTACGAATACTGGGATTATCCTCCGTTTTGGAGTCACGTTGAGATTTCCGCTAAAGCTGATCTTGCGGCTGCTTGTTCAGCTTCTTTTTTGCTTTTTCCTATACCGTTACCAATAACTCTATCATCAAGCAACACTTCGACAGCAAATGATTTCAAATGGTCGGGGCCGCTCTCGCCTATTATGCGGTAATATAGGTTCCGCCCCTGTTTTTCCTGGATAATTTCTTGAAGCGCCGTTTTGTAGTCCGTATTTCCGTTTTCAAATTTATCAAGCCTTTGCGTGAAGTGCTTCTTTATTAGCCGCGCGACGGATGTAATACCACCGTCGAGATAAACAGCCGCAATTATGGCCTCCATGGCATCCGCCAATATTGACGGACGCGCGCGTCCCCCACCCTTCTCCTCGCCGCGACCAAGTAAAAGGCACTCGCCCAAACAAAAAGAAGCAGCAAGAGAAGCCAAGCTTTTTTCACAAACTAACTCCGCCCTCAGTTTTGTCATTTGACCTTCCGGCATACCTGGTTTCCCTTTGTAGATAAGCGTCGCTACCATCATTCCTAGGATTGAGTCGCCAAGGAATTCAAGCCTTTCGTTACAGACTTCCCCGTTTTTCTTGTTTTCGTTAGCGTATGAACTATGGGTCAGAGCCAAACGCAATAAGGAAATATCCTCAAAGCTGTACCCAAGCTTTTTCTCTAATTTTCGATATTGCGCATCGGTAATCAAAATAATCATTCCTCGCCAGATAGTAAGAGCGGGAGTTCCCCCGCCTTACAATCAACGTTTTGCGCAGCTTTTACTATCAGTCGCAATTTGCTGAGATGTAGCGAAAAACGTCCCCTACTGTCACAAAACTTAGTACGGTGTCTTCGTCGACTTCTGGTACATCAAAGAATTCCTCGATCGCCATTGTCAGCTCAACAGCATCGAGTGAATCCGCGCCAAGATCGTCGACAAAAGATGTGTCCATTGAGACGGTGTCAACGCTGATAGTGAATTGTTCGGCAATAAGATCGCGCAATTTTTCGAAAATCATGACCGTAACCATCCTTTTCGCTGTACGTCTAGAAAGGACCCGCGTCCATCGATCTTTGTAAAGAAATATTAAAACTCAAATCGAAATTTGTCAACAGTTTTATTCAACTTTATTAAAGATTACTCGGTTTTCATACGTGTTACTATTGACTCAAGATGGCTGGAAATATTCGTTTCCGCTGCTTTTGCCGCTTGGCGCACTGCATTGCTTATCGCCTCCGCGTCTGACGAACCATGGGCTTTTATAACAGGCTTGGTTATTCCAAGCAGAGCCGTGCCGCCTATGCTGTCCGGACTCATTTTAGCTTTCAGCTCAGACATGCTTTTTTTAATAATGACAGCGGAGAATTTTGACCTCCAGTTGTTGCTAAAAATTGTTTTAAGTTCAGATATAATCAGCGAAGCCATGCCTTCCAGTGATTTTAGGAGTACATTCCCCGTAAATCCGTCGCAAACAAGCACATCGCAGGCCCCTTTCATCGCGTCCTTCGCCTCTATATTGCCAACGAAATTGATCAGCCCTTCCTGGTCGGCCTTTTCCAGCAATGTATAGGTTTCCAGTTGCAGCGGTGTGCCTTTCGTCCGCTCAACACCATTATTGAGTAAGCCGACGCGCGGCGTTTTGAGCATAAGTACATCTTCGGCGTAAATGGAACCCATAAAAGCAAACTGATATAGGTATTCCGCCGTACACTCCGAGTTGGCGCCGCAATCGACCAGAACGAACCCTCCGTTTGTGTTTGGGATAACCGGAGCTAAGGCGGCTCTTCTGACCCCACGTACGCGCTTTACAATCAGCGTCGCGCCTGATAAAATGGCGCCCGTGCTTCCGGCTGATACAAGCGCGTCGCCTCGCCCGTCCCGCAAAAGTCCAAACGCTACGGCGAGGGACGAATCTTTTTTTAGCCGCACCGCGTTTGCCGGATCGTCGTTCATATCGATCACTTCCGACGCGTCAACTATTTCAATGCCACGCGGAAGCTCCCCAAGGCCCATCCCCTCAATGACCCTAAGGATATCCTCTCCCCTACCGCACAATACAATTTCAACACCTGATTCATTTGCCGCGCGAAGCGCGCCACTAACTATCTCTCCAGGAGCCTTGTCCCCACCCATAGCGTCTACAATTATTTTCATATAGGCCCTCCTCTTCAAACATTACTATCATTTCCATGCTTCATTCCTTCAATTATTGATAGTGATCGTAAGGCAATCGTCATATTCCTATTATGTTTGCCTTTTACTACGTTGTCAAGGGGTTCAATTAGTCCAAAGTTTATATTCATAGGCTGGAAATCCGCGATCGCCCCGCCTGATGTGTATAAAGCAAGGGAGCCGATCGCCGTTTTGCCCGGAAAATCCGCCGGAGACATGTTTTTAAGTTCGCGCGCCGTTTCTATTCCTGTCAGTAACCCTGACGACGCGGATTCGACATATCCTTCGACGCCCGTTATTTGTCCGGCAAACCTGATACGCGGGTCATTTCGTAGCCGATTATATCTATCGAGCAGTTTCGGTGAATCAAGGTAAGTGTTACGGTGCATAACTCCATATCGGACATATTCAGCCTCCTGCAACGCTGGGATCATCGAAAACACGCGCTTTTGTTCAGAAAACTTAAGGTGGGTCTGAAAGCCAACGACATTATACAGCGTCCCCTCGGTATTGTCTTTTCGCAATTGGACTACGGCAAAAGGCGTTTTGCCGCTCTTTGGGTCAGGCAAACCGACAGGTTTGAGAGGGCCGTGCCTCAAGGTATCCTCGCCACGCCTTGCCAGAACTTCAACGGGAACGCAACCTTCGAACACCAGGTTGTCTTCAAAACCATGTATTTCCGCTTCTTTCGCAATTGCCAGCTCGACTTGGAACGCTTTGTATTCATCACGGTCCATTGGGCAGTTAATATAGTCAGCGCCGCCCTTGTTATAGCGCGAGCCAAAAAACGCGCTCTCCATATCGACGCTCCCGAACGTTACTATTGGCGCTGCGGAATCGAAAAAGCTCAACATCTTTGCGTCAGGAAGCGCACAGGCTAGTTTTTCAGCCAGCTTGTCCGACGTCAGCGGGCCGGTTGCGACGACAACTACGCCATCCGGTATGTAAGCCATCTCCCGCTCTGTGACCGTAATATTCGCGTGGCTCTTGATCAAGCCGGTCACCATAGACGCGAATTGGGCCCGATCGACTGCCAATGCGCTTCCGGCTGGAACACGGTTTTCGTCAGCGCACTTTATCACTAAGCTACCAAGTCTGCGCATTTCCTCTTTTAACAGACCAACGGCGTTAGTAAGTTCATTACCGCGAAATGAATTTGAACACACTAGTTCCGCGAAATCAGGCGAAACGTGCGCGGGCGACATCGCTTGTGGTTTCATCTCAACGAGATCTACTTGGATACCTCTTTGGGCAAGTTGCCACGCAGCCTCACAGCCCGCGAGGCCCGCGCCTATAATTGTGACTTTCTCACCGGATATTATCACTCATTATCGCCCTTCAGCTCTTTTTGCGTCACAGCCTTGCCTGTGGAGACAGTCTTCTTGGTTGTAGTCTTCTTGACTGAAGTCTTCGTGGCTGAATCTTTCGTAGTTGAATCTTTTGTAGCTGGGGTTTTCGTAGCTGGGGTTTTTTTAGCTGATGTTTTTTTAGCTGATGTTTTAGTAGCAGTAGTTTTAGTGGCTGTAGTCTTTGCTGTTTCCGCCTTTTTTGTCTCCGTCTTTTTTGTTGAGGAATTCGCAGCCTTTTTCGGTTCAGTGGCGGCGTTTTCTCCTGATGTGGATTCCTCCGGTTTCTTTTTATAACCACGCTTGTCCTCAGGCAGGAAATTCTTGCAGCTTTCATTGGCGCAGAATGGTTTCCGAAACCCTCTGCCCGATGTTTTAAACATAGTCTTCCCGCATTCCGTGCAGTTATCCGCGACAGGGACGTTCCATGTTAAAAACCCGCATTCTTTTAGCTTTTCGCACGCATAGTACGTATAACCATTTTTCGACGTCCGTTTAAGTATGCGTAGCCCACAATTTGGACATTTTCCTGGCATCTCTACAACAATGGGTTTTGTAAAATTGCATTCCGGATACCCGGGGCACGCGAGGAATCTGCCAAAACGACCGCTTTTTATCACGAGCTGACGTCCGCAGTTGTCGCAAATCTCGTCTGATATCTCATCGGGAACTTTTATACGCTCGCCCTCGAGAGCGGTTTCAGCATTATCCAACGACTCTTTAAACCCGCCGTAAAACCCGCTGAGAACGGATTTCCAGTCGTCCTTTCCCTTTTCGACGCTATCTAGTAATTCCTCCATACGCGCCGTAAACTTCAAGTCGACAATATCGGCGAACCGTTCAATCATAAGGTCGGTCACCACCCCGCCAAGAGGCGTCGGCCTGAGGGACTTGCCTTCCTTAACGACATACTCGCGATCTAGAATCGTCGATATTGTTGGGGCATAGGTGCTTGGGCGGCCGATGCCCGTAACTTCCATCGCCTTGATCAGCGTCGCTTCCGTATAACGGGCAGGCGGCTGCGTGAACTTTTGCTCTTCGTTTATCTCGCCAAGATCCAGCGGATCCCCGTTTTTCAACTCCGGTAGCGGCGACTGTTTTTGCTCCTTTTCATCGTCGTGGATTTCCTCATATATAGCGGTAAACCCCGGGAAGATAATATTCGAATGGGTCGCTCTGAAAACATGACCGGCAGAAATCGTGTCTACAGTAATACTATCATATATTGCAGCAGCCATTTGACTCGCGACAAAACGGCTCCATATCAATCGGTAAAGCTTAAATTGCTCAGGTGTGACGCTGCTTTTCACGCGATCTGGAGTTAACATGACGTTACTGGGGCGTATTGCCTCGTGCGCGTCTTGAGCGTTGCTTTTTGTCTTGTATATATTCGGCGAGCTGGGATAGTAATTATTTCCAAAAGTCTTTATAATATAATCCTTCGTGTCTTGCCTGGCTTCGTCGGATATACGCAACGAATCGGTTCTCATATATGTTATAAGGCCGACTGCTCCCTCGCCTTCAATATTTACGCCTTCATAGAGCTGCTGCGCGATCGACATCGACCTACGCGGCGTCATGCCCAGCCTACTTGAAGCGTCTTGCTGGAGCGTCGAGGTAATGAACGGCGGGGACGCAAACCGTTTCTTGTCGGCGCGTTTGACCGAGAATACCGAAAAAGGCGCTGAGCTGATAGCATCGACAATTGCCCTAACCTCGGCTTCACTTGTCAATTCCAGCTTTTTTTCTTCATTGCCGTAATACGCGGCGCTAAAGGATCCGGATCTGTCCGGCAGGTTCAAGACGACTCCGAGAAGCCAATATTCTTCGGGTATAAAACCTCGAATCTCATTTTCTTTATCCACAACCATCCTTGTAGCGACCGATTGTACGCGACCGGCTGATAGCCCTCGGCGGATTTTCTTCCAGAGTAGAGGGCTGAGCTTGTAGCCGACAATGCGATCGAGTACTCGCCTTGCCTGCTGAGCGTTTACAAGGTTCATATCTATCGCGCGGGGGTTTTCCACGCTCCCACGCACGACTTTCTGAGTTATTTCATTGAAGGAAACTCTGAACGCGCGCGAGTCAGACAAGTTCAGGAGTTCTTTCAAATGCCAGGATATGGCTTCCCCTTCGCGGTCAGGGTCTGTTGCGAGAAAAACCTTTGAACTATTCTTAGCTGCCGCTTTCAGTTCCTTAATTGTATTCTCACGGCCCTTTACAGGCTGGTAATCAGGTATGAACCCATTATCGAGATCGACGCCCAACGTACTTTTTGGCAGGTCGCGCAAATGCCCCATGGACGCTGTGACTTTATAGCCGGCGCCGAGGTATTTCCCGATAGTTTTTGCCTTTGCGGGAGATTCAACTATTACCAGATTGTTCTTCTCCTTTGCCATAAAAGCTAAACCTCACAATTATATCCATTATACATGCGCAACCGGCGCATGTTTATGTGTTTTTTGATATTTTCCACTTTCCGTATCCTTCGCGCTCGATAAAACCGCCGATTTCCAGCATAGTGAGGGCGGTTAAAGTCTGAGAGGTTGAAAGGCCTGAGTTAATTGTTATATCGTCTACATGCATTACAGCGGCTCCAATCGTCTCGGCGACTGTTTTTTCGTCTCCTGTTAACGCGCTTAGGATTATGCTTAAGTCAATATAATCTACAGCAGTTTTATTGTCAATCTCTATTTTATCATTTTTTTTGCTCTTGATACTATTGCGCTGATCTTTCTTCATGCTAAAATTTGAATTTGTTCGATATTCTCCTCCACCGGCAACAGTATCACAAGTATCTCCATTTGTATTGTCGTGTATTTTGTCTGGGAACAATTCGGCGTATTCGCTGACAATATCCTCTCCCGATAATATTGGGATAGCGCCTTCGCGCAGTAGCAGGTTCGAACCTTCGCAGCTCCTCATGTCGACGTTGCCGGGCAAGGTGAAAACATCGCGGCCTTGCTCAAGCGCCCTTGTCGCGGTTATAAGAGCCCCGCTCCTTATTGGAGCTTCGATTACTGTTACTCCAAGAGATAAACCGCTGATAATCCTGTTTCGGGCTGGAAAATTTGAGCGATAAGCCGGAGTTCCGGGCGGGTATTCGCTAACTATCGCGCCGGCGCCGGCAACATCGTCAAACAGTTGCGCGTTCTTGAGCGGATACACCACGTCAATGCCGGAACCAATGACGCCTACGACGCGGCCTCCTCCGCGTAACGCCCCTCGCGCCGCTGCTGTATCAATGCCTTTCGCCAGGCCAGTAACGACCAGCAGCCCACGTTGGGCAAGCAGGAAGCCAATATTCTCCGCCGACATTATGCCATATGGCGTACAATCCCTTGTCCCAACAATGGCAACCGCAGCCTCCTCGTCAATAGCGGGCAGCTTTCCCCGCGCGTATAAGACGAGCGGGGGATCATATATGTTCCTTAACCTCTCGGGGTATTCGGCGTCTTGCAATGATATTACCTGATAATTGAGTTGCTGGCATTTCGCAAGTATTCTATTCGCGCCGTCAAGGCTTTTTTTTGATAGCTCGTGAAAATTCGCCGACATGACGTCACGCGCTTCCCTGTAGCGCGACGCATCGGCATTATACACATTTTCCGGCGATCCAAAGTGTTCAATAAGGCGCGACGCTATTACTGGGCCAACGCCGCTCGTTGTTGATAACCAGATCCAATACTTTAGATAGGACATCAATACCACCTAACGTGGGCTGCACCCACGACCAAGCAATCACGACAGTGCCGCCACAGAACACTCAACACTCATTTTTGTCGCGCTTCCCACATAATAATCGCGGCTGCGACCGCAGCATTTAGCGATTGGCTCTCTGGAGCTATCGGTATAGTAGTTTTCTCGTCGCACAGCTCAAGGATATCCTCGCAAATGCCGTGTCCCTCGCTTCCTATTACGACAATAGCATCTTTATAATTAGTATCGTATACTTTACGGCAATCTTTACCTAGAGCGGCGGCAATAAATCTTATACCTTTTTTCTTTAACTCCGACAACTCGGATATGTTTACGTGCCGTGTATCCTGCCTAAACACCGCCCCCATTGAAGCTCGTATTGCTTTTGGATTATATGGATCCGCGCATCCTTCATACATAAGTACGCTTCCCACGCAAAAAGCATCCGCCGTACGCATGATCGCCCCAATGTTCCCTGGATCCTGCACTCCGTCAAGCAGTATATAAGTTCCATGCGAGATCCGCAGATCGCTCTTTCCCGTAAAAGCGCACGAAAATAGGACGTTTTGCGAATTTCTCAATGGTGACAACGAATCAATAAGCTCGCGTTCGGCATAAAACACCTTAACACCAACAGGAAGCAGGAATGGCACGCTCGACGATGTTAATACTGTTTTTATTTTTGCGTTGCACGCTACAGCTTCTTCGAGCAGTTTAACACCGTCGCAAAGGAACTCGCCGCAGGATTCCCTATAGCTTTTGCTGGCGCCCAGTTCTTTCAAATGCCTACAAAGCGGGTTGCGTCTACTGGTTATCCTTTCCATAACTGCGATCATTCCTTATTTATACTAGCGAGCGATAAAAGCCGCTTGGTGCGGCTTTTATACTCGCGGTCGAAAATAAGCAAAATTAGTACCTTAGTCAATGTTCAGTATCTTGAATTTTAGTATACCTGCTGGGGCGTCGATTTCAATAGTATCCCCTTTTTTCCGCTCCATCAAACCTTTGCCAAATGGCGAGTCGTCAGATATTCTGCCTAGTATCGGGTCGGCTTCCTGCGAGCCAACAATTTCATAAACATCCTCTTCACCCAGTTCGAGGTCGAGGACAGTGACTCTGCTACCAATACTGACACTATCGGTTTTTTCAGTAACCTTGACAATTTCGGCGTTTTCAACAAGGTTCTTGATCTCGGCGATTTTCGAATACAGCTTTCCCTGCTCTGTCTTCGCTTCGTCGTATTCGCTGTTTTCAGTCAGGTCGCCGAATGAACGCGCTTCTTTTATCTGTTGCGCGACTTCCTTTTCTCGGACTGTTTGCAGGAATACAAGCTCGTCTTTTAATTCCCTGAAACGTTCTTCGCTCATTTTAAACTTTGCTTCGTAAAACATAGTTGATGATCCTTTCATAAAACTTCCGTAACTGCTTAGAGGGTATCCAAAAAACTCGCAATGGTTACAGGCTCCGCACACAAGTTTTGGCAAATAGTACAAGTTTTCGCCGCTGTATCAGTGCGTTGCCTGTAACCAACCTGTGTTTTTGGATGCCATCTGAGCAGTAAAAAATTTCCTATGTAGTGAGCAGCTCCACCGCGCGAGAAAATTGCGGGTCGTCGCCCTTATCGAGATTTCCCGATCTGAAAAGCTCATACTCCTCATCAGTGAGGACTACCGTGTATTCAGGCGTCAAACCATTGATGTCATATAAGCTGACTCTGTTTTTTGTGAGGTATTGCCCTGTAGAAATATGAAGCGCCCCGCCGCCTGGTAAAATGTATGTCGACTGCATTCGGTTCTTGCCGCTTGTTTGTTCGCCTACAATTTTGGCGTAGTCGTATTCACCAAGAGTAGCGGCAAAGTATTCGGCAGCGCTGTATGAATTGTGATCTATTAGTACTACACACGGCATTTCGATCGAATCCGAGTCGGATTCAATAATTGATTCATTGCCTTTATTGTCGCTTACAATGAAAATTTCTCCTTCAGGCAATAAATAATCAAGCATCTTTGTCATCTCTTCCACCCATCCGCCACCATTATTGCGAACGTCAAAGATAAAACCAACCGCGCCGCGCGCGATAAGTTCGTCAACCGCCGAAATAAAGCCATCGGCTGCACCTAGATCGAAGTTTGAGATATCGATATAGCCAATATCGCCGTCAAGCAATTCAAACGTTACAGGATCGACAAAAACATAATCGTAAACAACTGTGATAACATCGATTGCCCCATCGTTATGCAATACCGTCAAATCTACCGTATCTCCAATATCGCGAATCAAGCGATCCCTCATGGCTTCAACAGTCTCACCTGTGATGTCCACACCGTCTATGGCGATAATAACGTCTCCAGCTACAATACCTGCCGTTTCGGCGGCTGAGTTGCTATACACAGACCTCACGCCCATGCCACCGGTCTGTTCATCGGAAACGACGTTGACCCCTATACCGGCAAACCGGTTATTTGAGTCGTCAACAAAACTGGCATACTCGTCCGGGGTTAAATAATACGACCAACCGTCGCCCAGCGATCCTACCGCTGCTCTCATCGCCATGGTCGTAACCGCGTCTTCATCGAACTGACCAATATACATATCATCGACGATCCTCAAAATCGCCGCGTAATCCTCTATAAAACCAAAGTGCTTCCCGAAATGCTTCTTTACAACATCATATGACCGCGCTAAAACAAGCGCAGTAACCAAGCACGCCAAGGCTGACATAATCACAGACAGCGCAAGTACAAATCTGAAAGAGTATTTTTTCTCCATTTAACCTACATATCCAATAACAAAGGTACTATACATAATTTAGCGGATTTACACGGGATCCGTTTATAGAAACTTCAAAATGGCAGTGCGCTCCCGTCGATACGCCCGTCGAGCCGACAAGCCCGATTACTTGACCTTTTGAAACAGTATCTTTCTCCTTGACCTTACGCGAGCTCATATGAGCGTAAAGCGTTGTTATACCGTTGCCGTGGCTGATAACTATGTAATTGCCGTATGAAGAATTATACGCTGATGTAATTACTGTCCCCGAATCGGCGGCAACGATGTTCGACCCGTGCTTTGCCGGTATATCTATGCCAGTATGTTGCCTGTATACTTTATAGACTGGATGCAACCTCATGCCAAAACCGCTGCTTACAGATCTGCTGGACGGAACAGGCCACATTAGCTGACCGGTTCCTTTTATTCTGCTGCTGGCGGAAGCGGCTCGTGCTTTTTCCTGCTCCCTTCGGAGTTCTTCGACCTTTTGGTTTATCTCCTTTTGGATTTTCTCTTCGTCCGCTTCAACGCTGGCCCTCAAAGCGCGTTCGCTTTCAAGATCCGCCTCGATCTTTTCAATAAGGGCATTGGCTTGCTCCAACTGCTCTTCCAACTCCAACTGCGTATTTTCCTGAAGAGTCTTTTCATCCTCCATATCACGCTTTGCTTGTTCGAGTGTTATTTTTGCGGCTTTAGTTTCCTCGCTTGCGATGATAAGGTCGTTATAGATTTTTTCATCAGCTTGCATAATATCGCCAACAAAATCTAGCCGCGCGAGAAGATCAGAAAAACTTGTGGAATCAAAAATAATTTCGAAATATGAGATTACACCGTTTTCTTCCATATCGCGGACGCGCTTTTTATAATTCCGTAGTTGCTCGTTCTCTCTTATCTGGGCAGCTACGACCTCGCCTTCTTTTTCTAGGATCAACGTTCCATAAAACTCGATTGTTTCGACAATATTATCAATCTCCATGCCTGTTAGCATAATACGGTCATCAAGAACCTGCTTTTTGGCAATCTCGGTCATTCTTTCGAAATCAATGGTGTTTATCCGGGACTGGATCTCCCGCTTTTTCCTTTCATACTCTTTTTTTTCTTCTTTTAGCCTATCGATTTCAGCCTGGGTGACACGAGCACTTACCCTTACAGCGTCGATGACTGCCCATAACACTGTAAACAGCATTAAAAACGCAAGCACGATAGCAATGATTCTTACAGAACGTCTATTGTTCATAGTATTACCCCCCATGAATATTACTCACACTATAGAAAAGGTTTTATACTTTTAGATACTTATTTAACGCCATGCCGCTTCCGCAGACGCCTACGCTAAACCCAATGGCTGCGAATAGGATGAAGACTGGGAAAGACACATTGGAAAACGGCACAAGGTTAATAAGCATTGTTTCCAAATTCATAACACTACCTGTAGCAAGTCTATATAGCGCCCATAAGGCCGCGAACGCGGACATAGAACCGGTAATCCCCAGTATAAACCCTTCGTATATGAACGGCCATCGGATAAAAGCGTTTGTGGCGCCTACCATTTTCATGATAGCTATTTCCTCTCGCCGTTCAAATGTTGCGAGTTTGATAGTGTTTGACATGATGAACAGCGATATCACAAGCAACACCACCACTACCACTATAGATACGCCACTAACGACGTTTCTTATGTTCACGAGGCCTTTGGCTATCGTCAGATTTGCGTTGACCTTGTGTATGCCATACACTTCCCTCAGGGCGATTTGCGTCTCGGCGATATACTCTATGTTATCCACATAAATGGCGTACCTATGTCTGAACCAGGTGGGATCGACATCTTCATAACGTTCAGTGTTTTCATATCTACCTATGAAAGAATACATCGCGTCTTCGCGTGAAATGAAATTAACTTTGGCCACATTGGGTACGCGCTGAAGCATAGGGCCAAGCGCGCGGGCATCCGCTTCGGACATGTTTTCATCAACATAAGCCAGGATTATGTTCTCATTTTCCAGGTCGCCGACAATGTCGTCAATATTCACCGCAAGCAGGATAAAAGCTCCCATAATTACCAAAAAAGCAGCAATGATGCACACCGACGCGAAAGACATGAGGCTGTGCTCAAAAATACTGATGACGCCTTCTTTTATATAATAACCGAATCGGTTCCTACTCAACTTCATAGTTGTAATACCCATCCATCCCGTCGCTTATGATCCGCCCTCCGTCAATCGCTATTACCCGCTTAGAAAACCTGTCGACAAGCGGCTTTGCGTGCGTGACCACCAGCACTGTCGTGCCAAGCTCGTTGATCTTTTGCAGCAGCATAATTATCTCGAGGCTTCGCGCCGGATCAAGATTGCCTGTGGGTTCATCCGCAATAAGAAGCGCCGGGTCGTTAACAAGGGCCCTCGCGACAGCGACCCGCTGTTGCTCCCCGCCTGACAATTCATGCGGCTTCGCCTTCAATTTATTTTCAAGGCCTACAAGTTCCAGTACATAAGTAACACGACTGCGTATTTCTTTATTAGACGCGCCAACGACGCGCATAGCGAAAGCGACGTTTTCATAAACCGATTTTTTATCTATTAGGCGAAAATCCTGAAATATCACGCCAATAGTACGCCTGAGATACGGCATTTTCCGCATTTTGATTCTTTCCATGTCGTATCCGTTGACGATTATTTTCCCGTCTGTCGGCGCGACTTCGCCGGTTAGAAGTTTGATTATAGTCGATTTACCGGATCCGGATGGGCCGACCAAAAAAGCGAATTCGCCTTTTTCTAGCAAAAATGATATGCCTTTAAGCGCTTTCGTACCGTTTGCGTATACCTTAAAGACGTCTGTCAGTTGAATCATTAATTATCCTGCTCCTGTGAGTTAAGGTACTTTTTCACCATAAGAGCGACCTTGAATATTATTGCGTGTTCAAATTCGCGCAAATCAAGACCGGTGATTTTTTTAATTTTTTCCAGCCTGTACACGAGGGTATTCCTATGGACGAACAATCTCCTCGCCGTTTCAGAGACATTCAGACTGTTTTCAAAAAATTTGTCTATTGTAAACAGAGTCTCTGAATCCAGCGCTTCGATCGGGTTAGCCTTGAAGACCTCAGAAAGGAATATCTCGCACAGTGTGGTTGGGAGCTTATAAATAAGCCTACCCAGTCCAAGAGTTTCGTAGTTTATTATAGTTTTTTCGGCTTCAAACACTCGGCCAATGTCTATGGATATCAACGCTTCCTTATACCTGTCCGCGAGTTCCCGTAACAGACGCGCCGGCGTACCAATCCCTATGACAGGCTTGATCGAAAGCGCGTTATCAAGTTTCTGCTCTATCATCTCGGCAAGCTCTTGTAGGTATTCCACATCACCCGATGGGGAGAGCTCCTTTACCAGAGCGATATCAGTATCGCTGACAGAGATCACAAAATCGTGCTGTTTGTCCGTGAATATCCCATGCAACAGCTCAATCGCCGCTAAATCCATCGAAGGTCTGTGCCTGATGACGAGTACGCCGCGAGGGATGTCTGTATTGAATCTAAGTTCCTTCGCGCGAATATATATATCTCCAGGTAAAATGTTTTCAGTGATTATACTTTTTACGAAAGCCCGTTTATCGTGGTTTTCCTCATAGTATATTCCAGCTTCATTGACAGCGACGTATGCCATAACGCAAATGGTTTTCGCAAGTTCGTCTTCCCCTTCGGCAAAAACAGAGTAATCAGCGCTAGCCCCGACGCCAAGAGCCTTGAATGTTTTTCCGTCAATCCTCAGTATCTTGTCGCCGCTCTCGTCGAAAACAAACTGCAACGAGCCGATATTGGAGCCTATTAGCGATAAATCGCTGCTAGCTATTACCGTCCCTTCAGGATCAGCCACGCCTATCAGCCGCTCTGTCGCGTCTTTCATTTGAATTATTACGCTCTGAAATATCCTGCTTGACAATACATCATCGCCTTCCAAACCGCGCGACTTTAATGCGCGTGACCTTCATACTACACCAAATCCATGTGAATTTCAAGAGTTATTCGTTACTTTCTGTAATTATTTTGGGATACCTTTGAAATCTGAAACGAATACTTTCATCTCTAGCTTTGCTTTCCAATGGCGACATTTCAAAGAGCTACCGTAAAATGCGCCTATCCGCATTTTTCAATAGCTCCATGAATTATTTCGATAGATCAGTAAAAATTGTCTTATTTTTCTTTGAATCCAGCAACAAAAGATCAAATGTCCTATAGTAATCTTTATTCCTGAATCGCGATGACAACGCCTGAGCCAACAGTGTGCCCGCCCTCGCGGATAGCGAAGCGTAGTCCTTGCTCGATCGCTATCGGAGTGATAAGCTCAACGTCCATTTCAATATTGTCGCCAGGCATGCACATCTCGACCCCCTGCGAGAGAGTTATGATGCCGGTTACGTCAGTCGTGCGGAAATAAAACTGCGGACGGTAATTGTTAAAAAACGGCGTATGGCGACCACCCTCGTCCTTAGTAAGGACGTAAACCTGACCTCTGAACTTTGTAAGCGGCTTGATGCTCCCGGGCTTAGCCAGAACCTGCCCCCGCCATATCTCGCTTCTAGCTACTCCACGAAGCAAAGTGCCGATGTTGTCGCCTGCCTCTGCATAGTCGAGAAGCTTGCGAAACATCTCAATGCCTGTAACTGTCGTCTCGCGCGGCTCTTCCATCAAACCTACGATTTGCACTTTCTCGTTCAAGTTTATCCTTCCGCGCTCGACGCGTCCTGTCGCGACCGTTCCGCGCCCTGTGATAGTCATGGTATCCTCGACCGGCATCAGGAACGGACGGTCAGATTTGCGCTCAGGCGTCGGGATGTACGAGTCGACATACTCCATCAATTCTTTGATACATTCGTACTCCGGCGCTTCAATGTCAGTGGACTCAGAGAACAGCGCATTGCGGGCGCTTCCTTTTATGATCGGGATATCGTCGCCCGGGAACTCGTACTTAGAAAGAAGCTCTCGTACTTCCATTTCTACAAGTTCAATTAGCTCTTCGTCGTCTACCTGATCCGCTTTGTTTAGGAATACTACGATCGCCGGCACGCCGACCTGGCGGGCTAAGAGAATGTGCTCGCGAGTTTGCGCCATCGGCCCGTCAGCGGCGGAAATGACCAGTATCGAGCCATCCATCTGCGCCGCGCCTGTGATCATGTTTTTGATATAGTCAGCATGGCCAGGGCAGTCCACATGCGCATAGTGGCGCGCGTTTGTTTCGTATTCGACATGCGCCGTGTTGATAGTAATGCCGCGCTCACGTTCTTCGGGGGCTTTGTCTATCGAGTCATAAGACTCATATTTCGCTTTGCCCTGAAAGCTAAGGTATTTTGTGATAGCAGCGGTCAACGTCGTTTTGCCATGGTCGACGTGCCCAATAGTCCCAATATTGACGTGGGGCTTGTTCCTTTCAAACTTTTGTTTAGCCATTTCTTGATAATCCTCCTTGCTATTTAAGAATAATCACATATTAATCGTCATTATGCGGTATTGTATCGTATTTATTAATATTTTGCAACACTTATTTTCGCGTTAGTTACAGCTGCAACGCTACCATTCTCCTGTCCCTGCTATCTCTTCCTGTAGCGATTTTGGCAGTTCTACATAGTGGCTGGGTTCCATCGAGAAAGTGCCCCTGCCCTGCGTGTATGAACGAAGTACCGTCGCATACCCAAACATCGTCGTCAAAGGTACAAGAGAGAAAATCCGTGAGGCGCCGCTCCGCGATTCCATGCCTGTTATCTGCCCCCGCCTGGAATTGATGTCGCCCATGACATCGCCCATGTATTCCTCCGGGACTGTGACCACGACATTCATGATTGGTTCCAGTAGCACCGGATCCGCCTTAAGCATCGCTTCCTTGAACGCCATACTCCCGGCAATCTTGAACGCGAGCTCAGAAGAGTCAACCTCGTGGTACGAACCGTCGCATAGCGTTACCTTCACGTCGACGACCTGGTATCCGGCAAGTACGCCTGACGCCATCGCGCCCTGTATTCCTTTGTCTACGGCGGGAATAAATTCTTTTGGTATCGCCCCGCCCGCGATTTTATCGATAAACTCATACCCGCCGCCGGGTTCGTTTGGCTCGATCATGATTTTAACGTGACCATACTGGCCTTTGCCACCTGTTTGCCTTATGTTCCGCACATCTACGTCAGCCGCCTTTTTGATAGTCTCCTTATAGGAAACCTGCGGTTTCCCGACGTTAGCCTCGACTCTGAATTCGCGCAGGAGCCTGTCGACGATTATCTCCAGATGAAGCTCCCCCATACCAGCTATGATCGTCTGTCCTGTTTCCTCGTCGGAGTAAGACCTGAACGTTGGATCCTCCTCAGTGAGCTTCGCAAGCGCGACGCCCATCTTTTCTTGCCCCGCTTTTGTTTTTGGCTCGATCGCTACGCGGATGACTGGTTCAGGAAACTCCATAGATTCAAGAATAATCGGGTTTTTCTCTTCACACAAAGTGTCACCTGTCGTAGTATCTTTTAATCCAACCGCCGCAGCTATATCACCTGTATAGGCAGCGTCGATGTCTTCGCGGTGATTAGCATGCATTTGGAGAATTCGACCAAGCCGTTCCCTGTGCCCCTTCGAAGAGTTGAACACTGTCGAACCAGTTTCCACCACGCCTGAGTATACTCTGAAAAAGAACAGACGTCCTACGTAGGGGTCGGTCATTATCTTGAAAGCAAGCGCTGAAAACGGCGCGGCTTCTGATGGAGGTCGGCTTTCTTCTTTTCCGGTCGTTGGATTCTTGCCGATTATGTCCGCCACATCGACTGGCGACGGCAAATAATCGACAATCGCGTCCAGCATTTTCTGAATGCCTTTATTTCTGTATGACGTGCCGCATACAACAGGAATCATCTTTACTGCCAGAGTCGCCTTCCGTATCGCAGCTTTGAGCGTATCTGCCGGGACTTCTTCTCCTTCGAGAAATTTCTCCATGATCGCGTCGTCGAAATCAGACGCCGCTTCAATGAGCTTAAGCCTGTATTCTTCGGCAATGGGAAGCAAATCTGGAGGGATACTCTCAACGCGCATGTCCTTGCCCAAATCATCGTAATACACGTCCGCGTTCATCTCTACAAGATCTATTATTCCACGAAACTCCGTTTCCGACCCGATTGGGAGCTGTATCGGAATCGCGTTTGCCTTCAGCCTGTCGTGGACCATTTTTATAACGTTATGGTAATCGGCGCCTACTATATCCATCTTGTTGATATATATCACGCGGGGTACATTGTAATGGTCCGCCTGGCGCCACACTGTTTCCGATTGCGGTTCGACGCCCCCTTTGGCGCACATTACCGCCACAGAGCCGTCAAGCACTCGGAGCGATCTTTCGACTTCGACTGTGAAATCGACATGGCCGGGTGTGTCTATGATGTTGACGCGGTAACCGTGCCAGATACATGTCGTGGCTGCTGATGTTATTGTTATGCCCCGTTCCTGTTCTTGGGTCATCCAGTCCATCGTAGCGGCGCCTTCATGCACTTCCCCCATCTTGTACGTTCGCCCGGAATAAAACAGGATGCGTTCCGTTGTGGTTGTTTTCCCTGCGTCGATATGAGCCATTATGCCAATATTACGCGTTTTTTCAAGTGGAAAATCTCCTGGCATATAACTCATCTCCTTACTGAATTCTATCTGCTGACTACTGACTACTGAAATTCCGGTGCCGCACTTTGGGTTGTGAACAAAGCGCGCTTATACTACCACCTATAGTGAGCGAACGCCCTGTTGGAGTCCGCCATTTTGTGAGTGTCTTCACGTTTCTTCACAGCGGCGCCTACGCTGTTCGCCGCGTCCATGATTTCGCCGGCAAGGCGTTCTTTCATAGTTTTTTCGTTACGAAGCCTGGCATAATTGGTAAGCCAGCGCAACCCGAGCGTTTGCCGCCTATCTGCCCTGACCTCGATCGGCACCTGGTACGTCGCTCCGCCTACGCGCCTTGCTTTGACTTCAAGCGTCGGCATAATGTTCTCCAGCGCGGCTGTAAAGACGCCAAGTGGTTCTTTGCTGGTTTTTTTGTTAATAATTTCAAACGCGCTGTACACTACCTTCTGCGCTACGCCTTTTTTCCCGTCTAGCATGATACTGTTTATAAGTCTCGTGACCATAATCGAATTGTACAGAGGATCAGGTAAGACTTCTCTTTTTGGTACGTTACCTCTTCTAGGCACTATACTTCCCTCCTTCACAAAAATAATGATCTCATAGGTACTCCGGGAACGTTATCGAAACCCGGTTTCCGCGCCTACCTTGAAGAGTATCCATACTCTATATATACATATCTTCATGGCAAGCATAAAGTTAGCTTTTACTTGGACTTGGCTTTTCCGGCTTTTGGTTTTTTCGCGCCGTATTTTGACCGGGCCTGCGCCCGATTGGTCACTCCTTGCGTATCCAGAGTCCCGCGGATAATGTGGTAGCGAACGCCAGGTAAGTCCTTTATACGCCCGCCGCGGATCATTACGACCGAGTGCTCTTGCAGGTTATGCCCTACGCCCGGGATATAGGCTGTGACCTCGTAGCCATTTGTCAGTCTGACACGCGCGATTTTGCGCAGCGCTGAATTCGGTTTCTTCGGGGTTGAAGTCCTGACGGCGGTACATACGCCTCGTTTTTGTGGCGAGGATAGATCTGTCTCCCTGTTTTTCAACGTATTGAGACCTTTTTGCATCGCCGGAGAATTCGATTTATAAAGCTGCGCTTCCCTGCCTTTTCTGACTAATTGGTTAAATGTTGGCATTTTTTCCCTCCTTTCTACTCATGTTTTTTGTTGGGTTTAGTGATTCTAGCACATGTGCCGCGCTACGTCAAGAAAATTCAGACTCACACTGGAACAGTAAAGCTTAAAGCGCGTTTCTGTTCAGTGGGTGTCCAAAAACTCGCAGTGGTTACAGGCTCCGCACACAAGTTTTGACAATTGTACAAGTTTTCACCGCAGTACCAGTGCGTTGCCTGTAACCACCCTGTGTTTTTGGATACCCACTGAAACAGTTTCTAAAGCGCGTTTCCCGAACCGATCAAAACAGACAGATCGACATCGTCATCGTCATCGACGCTGTCGTTTTCCACAGAGTTTGAATATAAACTCTGTGGCTTGTCAATATCGCTATCGAACTTGCGGTAAAGCGCCAATCCGCTACCGGCAGGGACAAGCTTTCCAATAATAACATTTTCCTTGAGACCGATAAGCCTGTCGACCTTGCCTTTTATCGCGGCTTCTGTCAGCACTTTTGTCGTTTCCTGGAACGACGCCGCCGACAGGAACGATTCAGTAGCTAATGAGGCTTTTGTTATGCCCATCAGCAGAGGAATGGCTACAGCGGGCTTGAGTTCCGTCTCGCCTTCTTCGATCCTCTTTGCGATGTTGGCGTTTGTGACCTTTAAGTCATGCATATCTATCGTGATGCCCGCTAGAAGATCTGTGTCGCCCCCATCCTCGATCTTCACTTTCCTCATCATTTGGCGGACTATGACCTCGATGTGTTTATCATTAATATCGACACCCTGCTGTCGATAAACCTTTTGGACTTCCGCAATCAAGTACGCCTGCGTCGCGGCCTTTCCAAGTATCCTCATGACGTCGTGAGGGTTAAGCGCGCCGTCTGTAAGCCTATCCCCTGCCGTGACAGTATCACCTGATCTCACCCTGATCCCAGCCGAATACGGAGTCTGATAAACTTTCGTATCGCCAGCTTCAGCGTTTGTGACCGTAATAGCTACAACGGTGTTCTTCCTTGTTTCCTCAACCTCTACAATACCGCTTATATCAGATAATATTGACATCTTCTTGGGTTTCCGCGCTTCGAACAATTCCTCGACGCGTGGAAGACCTTGGGTGATATCGTCTCCGGCGACGCCGCCGGTGTGGAACGTCCTCATCGTAAGCTGCGTGCCAGGTTCCCCAATCGATTGCGCGGCGATGACGCCGACAGCCTCTCCTATCGATACTGTACCTCCTGTAGCAAGGTTGATACCATAGCACATTGCGCATATACCGCTTGTTGCTTCGCAATCCATAACCGTCCGTATTTTGACTGACCGGATACCACGCGCTTGAAGCACAGCGGCGTCGCTTTCAGCAAACATATGCTCACGGCCGAAAAGTATCTCCCCCGTGTTTTCGTCAACTATGTCGTCTGATGGATACCGCCCGTGGATGACCTTGCCAAAAGACTCGATCAAGCTCCCGCTTTCGACTACCTCCGAAGCTACGATGCCGTCATGGGTCTTGCAATCATGAATACGCACGATTACGTCTTGCGAGACGTCGACCAATCGGCGGGTGAGATAACCGGAATCCGCAGTCCTTAGCGCCGTATCCGCCAAACCTTTCCGCGCGCCTCTAGAAGAAACGAAATATTCAAGAACAGTGAGGCCTTCACGGAAATTCGCCTTTATCGGAATTTCTATCGTCCGCCCTGCTGTATTGGCCATAAGCCCACGCATTCCGGCTAGTTGCCTTATCTGGTTCATGCTGCCTCGCGCGCCAGAGTTAGCCATCATAAAAACAGGGTTGTACTCGCTGAGAGTATTGGTAAGCGCGTCGGTGACGTCCTTTGTAGTCTTTTCCCATTCGCGAACTACGAGGCGGTAGCGTTCTTCATCCGTTACAAATCCGCGCCTGAACTGCCGCTCTATGTCGATGACTTTCTTTTCGGTTTGCCTAATAAGAGTCCATTTAACGTCAGGGACGGTCATGTCGGCGATCGATATCGTAATGGCCCCCTGCGTCGAGTACTTAAACCCGAGTGTCTTGATCTTATCTAGTACAGACGCTGATCGTGTGAAGCCGTGTTTAGTAATACAGTGCTCGATAATCATTTCAAGCTCTTTTTTCCCCGCGCGGAAGTTGATCTCGTATTCAAACAGCTGTTCCGGGTCCGATCTGTCAACGAATCCCAAATCCTGCGGGATCGGCTCGTTAAATATTATCCTGCCGACTGTCGTTGATATAATTTTGCTTTTTTCAACGCCGTCGATTACTTTTGTCACGCGGACTTTTATTGGCGCGTGTATTCCAATGTCGCCGCATTGGTACGCCATAAGTGTCTCGTTTGGGGAAACGAATGATTTTCCCGCGCCAGGTTCGTCGTCGCGTTGGAAGGTCAGATAATAAGATCCAAGGATCATATCGTGCGTCGGAACTGTCACAGGCTGTCCGTCTTTCGGGTGGAGCAGATTGTTCGCCGAAAGCATAAGTATCCTCGCTTCGGCTTGTGCCTCCGCCGACAGCGGGACGTGTATCGCCATTTGATCGCCGTCGAAGTCTGCGTTGTACGCTGTGCAGACAAGTGGATGCAGCTTAAGAGCGCGGCCCTCGACTAATATCGGCTCGAAAGCCTGGATGCCCAGTCTGTGCAACGTCGGGGCTCTGTTTAACAGAACAGGATGTTCTTTGATCACCACTTCTAGCGCGTCCCAGACCTCAGTCATGCCTCTGTCCACCATTTTTTTTGCGGATTTAATGTTATTTGAGACGCCATCCTCCACAAGCTTTTTCATAACAAATGGGCGGAATAGTTCGATAGCCATTTCTTTTGGAACACCGCATTGATACAGTTTTAAGTCCGGGCCGACAACGATGACTGAACGTCCGGAGTAGTCCACGCGTTTGCCAAGAAGATTCTGTCGGAAGCGGCCTTGTTTTCCTTTAAGCATATCGGAAAGAGACTTGAGCGCGCGCGAATTAGCGCCTGTAACCGCCCTGCCGCGCCTACCGTTGTCTATCAGCGCGTCAACAGCCTCTTGAAGCATCCTTTTCTCGTTTCTGACTATTATATCAGGAGCGTGAAGTTGCATCAGGCGTTTTAAGCGATTATTCCTGTTTATCACGCGTCGGTACAAGTCGTTGAGATCCGAAGTTGCGAAACGACCACCGTCAAGCTGTACCATCGGGCGGATTTCCGGCGGGATGACGGGAAGCACGTCGATGATCATCCATGTCGGGTCATTGCCTGACAGGCGGAACGCCTCTACGACTTCAATACGTTTGACAAGTTTAGCTTTTTTCTGGCCGGTAGCTTCGCGGGCATCATTTTTGAGCTGTTCGGAGAATTGCTCGATGTCGATGTCAGCTAACAAATCACGGATCGCCTCAGCCCCCATGCCGGCTCTGAAATCGTCCTCGTATTTTTCCCGCATTTCACGGTATTCTTTTTCAGTCAGTATCTGATTCTTGTGTAGTGGCGTATTGCCCGGGTCGATAACGATATACGTCGCAAAATACAATACTTTTTCAAGTATCCTTGGCGTTAGGTCGAGCAACAATCCCATGCGTGACGGTATACCTTTGAAATACCAAATGTGAGAAACAGGCGCCGCCAATTCGATATGTCCCATCCTCTCGCGACGTACGTTGGATTTCGTGACCTCGACGCCGCACCTGTCGCATATTTTTCCTTTGTAACGAATCTTTTTGAATTTTCCGCAATGACATTCCCAGTCTTTCGTAGGCCCGAAAATTCTTTCGCAAAAGAGTCCGTCGCGCTCAGGTTTCAGCGTCCTATAATTTATTGTCTCCGGCTTTTTTACTTCTCCGTACGACCAACTGCGTATCATATCGGGTGAAGCCAGGCCAATCTGCATAGCGTCAAAAGGTAAGAAGCCCATTACTCTCCCTCCTCCTTGTCCTCGTCGTCAGCGTTAGCGTCTAAACCATAATCGAACAATTCATCATAGACTTCGTCGTCTTCCATTTCGTCGTCATCCATGCCATCCATATCTATTTCTTCTTCGTACATTCCGTCGGATTCGATATCGTCGATCTGGAATCCACTTTTAGCGAACTCGTTTTCACTGCTGTTGTAGAAGCTTCTGTCGCGAATACCTTCGCCCATTTCCTCCCCCTCCTCGCCCTGAAGCTCGATCTTTTTCCCGTTCTCATCCAGGACACGGACGTCGAGACAGAGGGATTGCAGTTCCTTAACAAGTACTTTAAATGATTCCGGGACGCCAGGTTTCGGGATGTTGTTGCCTTTGACGATAGCTTCGTATGTTCTAACCCTTCCTGTGACGTCGTCTGATTTGACAGTCAGGATTTCCTGCAGCGTATACGCCGCGCCATAAGCCTCCAGCGCCCAAACCTCCATTTCGCCAAAGCGTTGTCCGCCAAACTGCGCCTTGCCGCCAAGCGGCTGCTGTGTAACCAGGCTGTATGGTCCCGTGGAACGCGCGTGGATTTTGTCGTCGACCAGATGGTGGAGCTTGAGGAAGTACACGTATCCAACAGTAACAGGGTTATCGAACGGATCGCCTGTGCGACCGTCGTAAAGGACGCTCTTCCCATCCTCGCGTAGCCCTGCGAACTTAAGAGTATCCCATATATCATATTCGTTGGCGCCGTTGAATATCGGCGTCGCGACTTTCCAGCCAAGTACTTTCGCCGCATAGCCAAGGTGGACCTCGAGAACCTGCCCTATGTTCATTCGCGATGGGACGCCAAGCGGGTTTAATATAATGTCGAGCGGCGTGCCGTCGGGTAGGTAAGGCATATCTTCTTTTGGCAGTATGCGCGATACGACGCCTTTGTTCCCATGCCGCCCAGCCATCTTGTCGCCTACGCTTATTTTTCTCTTGTGAGCGATGTAGCAACGCACGACCATATTGACGCCGGGGTTGAGTTCGTCCCCATTTTCGCGCGTAAACACTTTGACGTCCACAATAATGCCACTTTCACCGTGAGGGACTTTCAGTGACGTGTCTCTGACCTCGCGAGCTTTTTCACCGAAAATAGCCCGTAGTAGGCGCTCTTCCGCCGTCAGGTCAGTTTCACCCTTTGGAGTGACCTTCCCGACTAAAATATCGCCGGCTTGGACTTCCGCGCCAATGCTTATAATACCGCGCTCATCCAGGTAGCGCAGGGCGTCTTCACCTACTCCGGGGATATCGCGCGTTATCTCTTCTGGTCCGAGTTTCGTGTCGCGGGCATCTATTTCGTGCTCTTCTATATGTATTGAAGTGAACACGTCGTCCATTGCGAGGCGCTCATTGATTAAAATGGCGTCCTCATAGTTGTACCCCTCCCAAGTCATGAAACCTACGAGGATGTTTTTGCCCAGCGATATCTCGCCGTCGCAGGTCGACGGACCGTCGGCGATGATATCGTCCTTGCGGATCCGATCGCCAACCGAGACGATAGGGCGCTGGTTTGTGCATGTGCCCTGGTTACTGCGCGCGAATTTCGTCAGCTTGTGATCGACGGCGCCAAGATTATCGTAGATTATTGATATGCGCGTCGAAGAGACATACGTTACAAGCCCGTCGTCCTGCGCAGATAGCACGACAGTGGAATCGACGGCGCATTTATGCTCGATTCCTGTAGCCACAATCGGCGCTTCCGATATAAGCAGCGGCACAGCCTGACGTTGCATGTTCGCCCCCATTAGAGCGCGGTTGGCATCGTCATTTTCAAGAAATGGTATCATTGCCGTGGCTATAGATACCATCATGCTTGGGGATACATCGACAAAATCAATCCTGTCGCGGTTAACTTCAATTATCTCGTCACGGTGGCGGCAAGTAATACGCTCGTTTAGCAGACATCCATTTTCATCCACCGATTCCGTGGCTTGGGCGATGATGTATTGGTCTTCCATGTCCGCTGTCAGATAAACGACTTCGTCAGTAACTAACTGCGTTTCTTTATCTACCTTGCGGAACGGGGCTATCATGAATCCATATTCGTTAACACGCGCGTATGATGCGAGATACGATATCAGGCCGATGTTCGGCCCTTCAGGCGTTTCGATCGGACACATTCGGCCATAATGGCTGTAATGTACGTCGCGCACGTCAAAACTCGCGCGTTCTCGCGATAAGCCGCCTGGGCCAAGCGCTGACAAGCGTCGCTTGTGCGTAAGTTCAGCCAGCGGATTTGTTTGGTCCATGAATTGCGACAGGGGCGACGACCCGAAAAACTCTTTTATCGCCGCCGTTACAGGTCTGATGTTTATAAGGGATTGCGGCGTTATGATGTCGAGGTCTTGAAGGGTCATACGCTCGCGTATTACCCGCTCCATGCGCGAAAACCCAACGCGGAATTGGTTTTGGAGTAGCTCTCCCACACTCCTCATCCGGCGGTTGCCAAGATGGTCGATGTCGTCGTCTACGCCGACGCCGCACGCTACACAGCTGAGATAATTCACCGACGCGAATATATCATCGGGGATAAGGTGTTTTGGGATCAATAAATCGATATTGTCGCGGATTGCGTCTTTAAGCTCTTCACCGCTGTATTTTTCAAGAAGTTCGCGAAGTATAATAAAACGTACCCTTTCCTTAATGCCTAGTTCACTCATCGGGTCAAAATCCACAAAGTTTTCCATCCGTACCATACCGTTTGAAAAAACCTTTATGTCGCGTCCGTCTATGCGTATGTATACGTCGTTGACTCCAAGCGCGTCTAACTCTTTCGCACGTTCTGTCGTCAGTGATTCCCCTGCTTCCGCAATTATCTCGCCCGTCATCGGATCGGCTACCGGGCGCGCCAATTCCTGTCCTTCAATCCTTGTCCATATGGCTAGTTTTTTGTTGAATTTATAGCGGCCGACACTTGATATGTCATAACGGCGCGCATCGAAAAACAGATTGTTGAGAAGTGTCTGCGCGCTGTCGACCGTAGGCGGGTCGCCCGGCCTGAGCCTTTTATAGAGTTCGATGAGCGCGTCGTCACATGAGCGGCATATGTCCTTTTCCAAGGTTGCGATTATTCGCTCGTCGTCGCCAAAAATCTCCCTTAATTGCGCGTTCGTTTCCGCGCCCATCGACCCGCCGGATATTGAAAGGCGGGAATACGCGTTCTCATTCTCTCGACCGATAGCGCGTAAAAGCCAGGTGACTGGTAGTTTCCTGTTTTTGTCAACTCGGACATAAAAACCGTCGGAAGCGTCTGTTTCATATTCGAGCCATGCGCCCCGGTATGGTATTAATGTCGCCGCGTAAATCGTGATAGCCGTTTTTATATCGGTTTTCTTTTCAAAATACACACTTGGCGAGCGTATTATCTGTGATACTACGACTCTCTCGGCGCCATTGATAATAAATGTCCCCGCGTTTGTCATTATTGGGAAATCGCCCATAAAGATTTCCTGTTCTTTTATTTCCTCCGTTTCTTTATTGCGCAGGCGGACGCTGACCTTGATCGGCGCCGCGTACGTGGCATCTCTCGATTTACACTCTTCCACTGAATATTTCGGTTTTTCATTCATGTTGTAATCAATGAATGTCAGCTCAAGATTACCTGTATGGTCGGTTATTGCGGCTACATCGCGGAACACTTCACGCAGGCCTGTCTCAAGAAACCACTTGTACGAATGCTTTTGAACTTCCAGGAGGTTTGGCATCTCTTGGATTTCTTCAGTTTTTGCATAGCTTTTGCGCAATGTTTTGCCGTACACTACGTCTTTTGGCATCTGCTTCACTCCCGCAATTCATATTTTTAACACTACAACCATAACTCAGTGTTGATAACGCTGACTACGCAAAAATGACACTCATGGTTCAGTTGCAATGTTTTTCTTTTTTCTCTATTGACAAGATTATTTGCCGGTGGTATAATACATGCGGTTACTTGTTGGAAAACGATCTGTTTTTGCGCAATTACCAATTTTACCATAGTTTTCCACAATGTCAAGATAATTTTTTTATACTTTTCATTTTTTTCGTTTGTTTTATTTTTTTTTGTGCTTTTCGTATCCTTTTAGCTCTTATTGTTCATGCTTAGCCGGAGGCTTTGGCATATACTTGTATTTAGCGCAATAATCCCCTGTGGTTTTAATAATCACAGGGGTTTCTTTTGGAGGCGACACCCGGATTTGAACCGGGGAATCAGGCTTTTGCAGAGCCTTGCCTTACCACTTGGCTATGTCGCCCAGTTAGGAGCCGATCGGTATCGTCTCAGCCAGTATGGCGTCGTTAACTCATATTTCTCGGCTGCTTGCAATTAGTATTTGCTGGAGCGGGCGACGAGGCTCGAACTCGCTACCTCCACCTTGGCAAGGTGGCGCTCTACCGGATGAGCTACGCCCGCATTGGTGCCTCCGGTCGGAATTGAACCAACGACACGCGGATTTTCAGTCCGCTGCTCTACCAACTGAGCTACAGAGGCATATATGTGGCGACCCAGAACGGGCTCGAACCGTCGACCTCCAGCGTGACAGGCTGGCGTTCTAACCAACTGAACTACTGGGCCGCGTCTGACAAATTGATATAAATAGATTTTACAACAATCATTTCTTTATCCAACTTGCTGTCATAAGCTAACACATTCTTTTGTACTTGTCAAGTATTTTAATAACGATCAGTAAAGCAAAATCGCATTGTGTGAAACTGTTCCGTGGGCATCCAAAAACACAGGTTGGTTACAGGCAACGCACTGGTACTGCAGTGAAAACTTGTACAATTGTCAAAACTTGTGTGCGAAGCCTGTAACCATTGCGAGTTTTTGGACACCCACTGAACAGTAACCATTGTGTTTACTGTTCAAATTGTCGTCAAGCAGTTTTTTTGCTTATGGACAGTGAAAGTCAAAAACCCCTGTAGCCGTTGCAACTATAGGGGCTTTGTGGTGGGAACAACAGGGCTTGAACCTGTGACCCCATGCTTGTAAGGCATGTGCTCTCCCGGCTGAGCTATGCTCCCGATACATTTTCAGTACGACGCGCGGTTATTATACTAAAACAAAAAACCATTGTCAACATGAAAGAAAAGGCGAAATTTTGTAAAAATACAGTAAAAATACAGCAAAGATAGAAAGAGTACCGCAAAACACAATAATAAAATGTGCTATAAAAACCCGTTTTGTTACACTTCTTCTGGGCTGAATGTATATATCGCTCCACAAAACTGACATGAAACCTCGATTGGCTCCCCTTTTTGCCTCATGTCGTCAAGCTCGCTGCTTTCGAGCGACGATACAGCCGCCAGAAAACGTTCCCGATTGCAAGCGCACCTGTATTCGACTTCTCGTGTTTCTATAATATGGAACGAAAACCCAGACATAGCCGATTCAAGCATAGATTCCGCTCCCCCATCCCTCAGTATCGCCGAAACAGAGCTTATATTAGCAACATTTTCATCAATAGCATCAATAACACCAACAGGCGCTCCCGGCAAAAGCTGGATGATAAACCCGCCTGCGGCAAGCACAGACAAGTCCCTATCTACCAACACACCAAAAGCGCATGCTGACGGTATCTGCTCGCTTTCAGAAAAATATGCCGCAAAATCCTCCGCTATCTCACCGCTAACAAGTTCTGTCGCGCTTGCGTATGGCGCTGTTTCGAGATAATCCTTTATCACAGACAACATCCCGTCTTTTCCAACCACTCCGCCGACATCTAGTTTTCCAATTGCGTTGGTTGGCAAGTCAGCCGACGGGTTTTGTACAAATCCGCGCACATTGCCGCTCTCATCAGCAACAGCAATCATTGTACCCGCCGGCCCACCGCCGTTAATGTGTACTGTTACAGAAGCTCCAGGTTTTTTTAAGGTGCTCCCAATTATTGACGCCGCCGCTAGCGTCCTGCCAAGAGCAGCCGTCACAACGGGCGTCGCGTTGTGGATTATCCGCGCTCGATCTGTCAGTCCTCTTGAGCTAACAACGGATATAAAAACATACCCATCGTCTGAAATTGCCTTAATTATCTTGTCCACTTTTCTTTTTCTCATCCAGTCGTCCAAAAACGACTTCGTATCCGTCCATACCGCTATAAAGGCTTCTGTTTACCCGGCTTATCGTCGCGCTTGAAGCGCCGGTTTTTTCTAATATAGTGCTGTAGATATTTCCGGCGTTGAGCAAACGCGCGACATGGTATCGTTGCTCTATCGCGCGTAGCTCGGTTACTGAGCATAGGTCGTCAAAGAACCTTATGCATTCGTCAACAGTTTCCAATGTGAGTATCGCTTCATACATTTCAATATGGGGCTCTCTTTTAGCGCCTTTAGTATATCTTGTCATCGCAATTACCTCCTGAGGTTGCGGACATTTTATCATACTAAAGTATTAAAGTAAAGAGCAATTCAAAAACTCGAAGTTAAATACAAAGAGTGCTTTTATCGAGAAATGTGAACGCTGTAAACATCTTATACGTAGCGTAATCGAAATCCTTTGTCATGCTGAGCGCTTCGGTGATGTCATAATCTACAAATTCTTCACCCTGCATCGCGATAACTCTGCCACCTTGTCCTTTAGCAAGTAACTCGACCGCTTTATAGCCCATAATCGTAGCCGCGACGCGATCCCGGACGTGCGGCGAACCGCCGCGTTGGATATGCCCTAGCTCAGTAACGCGGGTTTCAATTCCCGTCGCCTCATTTATTTTACCCGCTATTTCCCGTACAGGGCCCATCGCCTCAGCGACAATCACAGTGAAATTAGTACGCCCCGCGAGACGCGCCGTACGTATGCGCCCAATGACGTCGCGGTCAAAATCATACTCTATCTCAGGAACCATAACGATCGTAGCACCGGTCGCTATGCCGACCTTGAGAGCCAGATGCCCCGCCCCGCGGCCCATGACCTCAACGACAGAACACCTCTCATGCGACTGCATAGTGTCGTTGAGCCTGTCAACAGCTTCAGCCGCTGTATTTGACGCAGTATCAAAACCTATCGCGTATGACGTGCATCCGATATCATTATCAATGGTACACGGTATCCCAACAACATTTACTCCATGCGCCGCAAGACCGGAACCGCCTTTGAACGTCCCGTCGCCGCCTATGATTACCAAACCCTCGATTCCGGAAAACCTACACACCTCAGCGGCGCGTTTTTTGCCTTCGTCCAACATGAACTCCTGGGATCTGGCGGAATACAACATAGTACCTCCGCGCGCCGTGATTCCTTTCACTACCTTCTCGTTTAAAGGGATGAATTCTCCGCGTATCAGACCCGCGTACCCGTGACGGATACCTACACAATCGATACCACAACATTGCGCCGTGCGCACAACTCCGCGTATCGCCGCGTTCATTCCTGGAGCGTCGCCACCCGAGGTCAGTACCCCAATCCTGTTAACAGATGATTCTAACGCCATGATCTTAGCCACCTTTCCTGAAAATATTCTGGATTTGCCTCTGGATTTGCCTGTTTTCTGTCAAATGCCGTTACCCACTGAAACTACCTGAATAAATACATGTCCTTGTCGAAGATCGCTGTTCGCGTAAAGTCATAGAAATCCGGAATGAGCGTTTCATAGCTACCCCCCAGCGCACCCATAAGGTTTTCAGGGGTGATTGACGGATCTTGGGCGGAAACTTTGGCCTTCATCGATATTTTTGTATCCCAGTCGTTGTCAATGTACACCTCTTTTATGAACGGCGCGATATCAATATCAGATACGCCGCGTTTTGTTTTTTTAGAAATGACTATGCTCTTATTGGCAAAGAGTTTAGTAAGCTGCCCAACTGTGTTAGGAGGCGTTCCAGAGTCGTAGTAAAGCAAGCCTTTTACCGCAACCCAAGCGATGCAGTTGAATTTTCTTTCGGAAACATACGCTTCAATAATCTCGATACCTTCCGGTAGGCATCTATTAACCAAGTCCGCCAAGCCATTCGGCGCGGCGTCCGCTTCTATCCCGACGTCTATCAGTTCGCAGACGCCCGAAAAGCCAACAGGGAGCGGGAGCGCAACTGACATATATGGATGCGGGTTGAAACCTTGCGAGTATTTCAGCTCGATACCCGCCCTCAGCAGCGCACGGCGCATCGTCGCCATGAAATCAAGATGCGATATGAATTTCGCTTTGCCCGTCTTGCTATAAAGCAGCCTGATCTTACTCACAGCGTCGCGCTCCTTCCAAAAGCGCGGAAGCGCCACAGCCGGAGCATGCCTCGCGGCAATCCGGCGTTTTGCTGTTTTCCCGAGCCGCGTTGCGCCCCGCCCATAAATACTCGTCGTCAAGCCCAGCGGACACAACGCTCCACGGTAGTGTTTCTTTTCTAGAGCGCTCCCTGAGGGAATAGAAAGCCGGATCCATGCCGCACTGACTAAACGCGGTTCGCCATCGCTCTAAAGAAAAAAACTCGCTCCAGGAGTCAAGCCTCGCTCCAAGTCGCCAAGCGGCTAGTATTGCCTGGCTGACATTTCGATCCGCTCGCGCGAGAGCGGCCTCGATGAACCCTTGCTCAGGCGAGTGCCAGTTATATGTTATGGCTTTTTCTTTTAATGAATCCCTCAGTAATTCGACGCGGCGAAGATATTCTTCCATTGTGATTTGCGGTTCCCACTGGAACGGGGTGTGAGGTTTTGGCACAAAATAAGATGTGCTTACAGTTATGCGTACTCCTCTGTTTTTTTTGCTGGCGTGTCGCTTCCATGTCTGAAGTACCGCCCTAGATAAATCCGCTATGGCTACTACGTCGTCGTCTATTTCAGTTGGGAGGCCCAACATGAAATACAGCTTGACGCTGTTCCAGCCGCCTTCAAAAGCGACCCGGCAAGCGCCAAGCAGCTCATCTTCCGTGATATTCTTATTGATAGCGTCACGCAAACGCTGGCTCCCTGCTTCTGGTGCAAATGTTAGGCCGGATTTGCGTACCCTTTGTACTCGCTCCATCAAGCCTACGCTGAAACTATCGGCGCGAAGAGACGGCAACGACAAACTTATATTCCTTGGATCGCACCAACTGAGCAATCCGTCGCAAAGCTCATACAAGCCCTTATAGTCGCTTGTGCTTAGCGACAGCAACGCTAACTCGTCGTACCCGGAATTGCCTAGCGCCTCTATCCCCTGCGATACGAGGGTTTCGATTGAACGCGAACGCACAGGACGACAAACATGCCCCGCCTGACAAAACCTGCATCCTCGCGCGCACCCTCTGAATAGTTCAAGCGCGACCCTATCGTGTACAATCCCGGTGGATGGTACTATTGTATCAATAGGGAAATAAGCGCCGTCCAAATCCTGGACTATCCGTTTTTTTACCGGCAACGCCGCTCCAGCAAGCGGGATAATATTGGAAACGGTTCCTTCGCCGCTGTATTGGATGTCATAACGAGAAGGAACATATATTCCATCGATCTTTGATACTGCCTTAAGGAAATCTTCCTTACTAGCGATTTTATCGTTCGCTTCTTTTCGCTTGCGCGTTGTTCCCCTCAACTCAGAGTTACGAATACCAAACTCTGAATTCCGTAGCATGTTGATTATCTCAACTGCTACCTCTTCTCCTTCACCGATAACGAAAAAATCAAAAAAGTCAGCCATTGGCTCCGGGTTGAAGCAGCACGTGCCGCCGGCTATCACGAGGGGCGCCTCGTCCGGCCTTTCCTCCACGCGCAGGGGGATCCCCGCCATATCCAGCATGTTTAGGACGTTTACATAAGAAAGCTCGTAACCGAGAGAAAACGCGATAATATCGAAATCCCGGATCGGGTCGCCGCTTTCTATGCCGTAAAGCGCGACGCCACCCTTGCGCATTTGCTCCTCCATATCAGACCAAGGCGCGAACGCGCGCTCGCACCATACCCCGTCGATACCATTAAGCAGCCCATACAGTATCCGGATCCCTAAGTTCGACATACCGATTTCGTAAGTGTCAGGGAAACACAACGCAACGCGGATCTCGACTGTGGATAGATCCTTGACAACCTGATTATATTCGCCGCCTACATACCGGGCTGGTTTTTGAACATTTCTCAGTATGCGTTCAAGCTTATGATTCAGAGTATCTATTGATTGTATCCTCCGCTATAATAAGTTTCTTATCGTGACGTAATGACGAGCCGTTTACGCTCCTATTCTGATTATCGACTCAGTTATCAACGACTTGAATCTCGGCGCCGACTGGTCAGCCATTTCCTGAACCTCCTCATGCGTCAGCGGTGTTTTTGATAATCCAGCAGCAAGATTTGAAACACAGGAAATACCGCAAATTTTCATTCCCATATGGTTTGCGGCTATAGCCTCGCACGCGGTACTCATGCCGACGACGTCAGCTCCGAGCGATCGAAATGCCTGCACTTCGGCGGGCGTTTCGAAATTAGGCCCGGGCGCTTGTATGTATACGCCTTCATGAAGAGTAATGCCGAGGCTATTCGCGGTGCCGGTGATTTTTTCGCGTAAGCTTTTGCAATAAACCTCGCTCATATCCGGGAACCTAGTCCCAAGTTCGTCGACATTCGGCCCGATTAGCGGAGAGGGGACGCCAAACAGGATATGGTCGCGGATCAACATAAAGTCGCCTGCATGAAACGACGGGTTAATTGAACCACACGCGTTTGTTAAAAAAAGTATCTCAGCGCCCAGGAGCCCCATGAGCCGTATCGGCAAAACGACGTCGCTGATGTCATACCCCTCGTAGTAGTGTACGCGTCCCTGCATGATCACCACCGGGACATTCCCAACGTATCCAAACACGTACCTGCCGTGATGCCCCAGTACCGTACTGACCGGAAACCCTTCGATATCGGAGTAATTGACCGTCGCGACAGCTTCAATTTCATCGGCATATCCACCAAGCCCAGACCCAAGAACAAACGCCACTTTGGGCTTAAAACTGGTTTTTGACCGCACGGTGTCATGGCATTTCATTAATTTTTCGTATTTTGAGTTCCTATTCATATTATCTTTCACTTTCAAATTATGGTTTGGTTATTTATATAACGATTAGGGGCTTAGAATGTTATTATATACCACAAAAAAGGTTCTTGCAATACGCGCGATGGTCTTAAAACCAGAATCAGGCTATGAATAGATACTGTATACACGGTATCAAATCACCCGTCTTTGCGAGCGCAGCGAATCCATGCTCCGATTGTAAGGTTTCCGGCTGGATTGCCGCGTCGCAAGCTCCTCGCAAAGGCGAAATTGTGTTGTTTTGTGTCCATTCCTGAATACCCACTAGCAACAGTAACCTATGGGTTGCGGTTCGAAATCCATCGCCGTAGGGGCAGACCTGCGTGTCTGCCCTGGAAATCGCTGGAATTTGAAAGAGGGTGAACACATAGGTTCGCCCCTAAAGAACCTGCGCAATAACCCGAATTTAGTCATATTTCACCCAATAGGGTGTAGTCGTGATGCTCTTTTATGTTTAAAATATACACACATAAAGTTTGCTTTACGTTAGTAACAAAGTATGATTGTTTGTACGCTTCAGATCCACATAGCAAAATCAGTACATATAGCGCAACATATAGCGTATTATCAAGCTATCACTTCGAAATACAACGTATAAGCGGAGTAATTATGTAGAAATTAGATACACTGAAACTAATTGGGACTAATGAATACTGTTTAAAACTAACATGAATCATGTAGAAGGAAGGGAAAAAAATGAAAACAAATACAAAACAAATAAACATCAGAAAACGGATAATATCTAGCGTTCTTGTTATAATTATGACATTGGTACTGGGGGTTCCTAACGCCGGTAGAACCATAGATGACATAGATACGATCTCGTTAAACGACACAATCCTGTCTTTCGAGCATGAGGGCGCGGAATTAGAGAAATGGGCAGAAACCGACGCGACATTGGAAGAAGTAGACTTATCGTCAAAGCTGGACGATTTGGATATTAGAGAATCAGATGAAATCACGGATGAAACAGAAGTCGTGAATGAAAACGAAATTGCGGACGAAACAGCAAGTGAATCCTCCGACGAAAACACAAATGAATCCGTAAATGGATCCGCAAACGAGGACGCAAACAAAACTACAGGCGCAAAAGACGAAGAAGAATCGACCGAGATATACTTAGATAAGAATAATGAGTATGTGGTTTCGGCAAATGGAACCGCAGGAAGTAGCGCTATGCAGAACGATATTAATGATGAAACAGTGGAACAGGAAGAGGATGCATTGCCGAGTCCAAACTCAATATCCGGTTTCTTCTGGGCTGATGGCAACGGCGACCTTGAAACAGACTGGGACGGACTTTATAACGGCAACGAGCGCCCGCTGGCAGGCTATCCGGTTCACCTGTACGCGTCGGACGACTTATCATCCGCAGTCGCGACCACACAAACAAACTATAACGGGACATATATATTTGAAGATCTAGCGCCCGGCAGTTACATTCTGGGAGTGATAGGCGAGCAAATCGGAGGTATCGACTATCTGCCGCCGGTATTCATAACAAGCGAAAACAAGTTCGCCATAGATTGGGACATCAGTGGTCTGCCCGCATATACAGAGGTTATTGAGCTTGAGGACGAGCAGTCGGTGCAAGACATTAACGCAGGCATGCGCCTACCAATGGGGACAGCAACATATAGTAGGCTAACTCCAGGTATTCTAAACGATATTGCGGGACTCAAAAAGAATTCATACTATAGCTTAGCTGGAGATAATTGGGTTGTAGTAAAGGTTCACGACGAGAATGGACCTGAGAAAGCGCTGCTGATAGTTAGACGAAATAGTGGCGTTCAGGGTCCATTTGGCAAAAACAGCACCTATGAGGGTTCTGACTTACAGCAATATAATACGAAATTTTATACAACCTCGAAATCCCCCTTAATGGAGTTGGCGCTTATACCGACTTTAGGAGACAATAATTCAACAAATGTACTCACATCTCCATATTCAAACCCAACAACAAAAGAGATGACAATGGCTATAACGAAGCCATCTCAAACAAAAGATATCGTTTTCGCGTTGAGTCATGGAGACGTATTCGAATGGAACGGTAATGTCTTAACACCGATAAAACCACACATAAGAAACAGCTTTTCCACGACAGCCTATGATGCTCATACTTGGTTACGCACAAGAGGAGTAAGTGATACATCCGTTTGGGAAATTAACAATTGGGCTACAGGGCCAGGCTACATTGCTTCCGATGCAAATGTCAATGGTCTCCAAGTTGTACGTTCTGCAGCCATGTGGATTAAGGTCACGCCTGCGGAGACGCCGAAGCCTGGTGAAGTGACTTCTACAGTAATGGTTAACTTTGTAAAGCAAGGACCTGGGGGTCTATACGATGTTATTGACATCCGAGAACCACAAAAACACACGGTTATAATGACTGCTGGAATAAGTACAACAGACTACATTATAGATGTTGAACCTTTCCTAGAGGTGGAAGGGTATGAATTCACAGGTGAATGGAAATCGCCACATCCAGGGATTACTCCAGGCAAACCTTTACCGGTTTCTGTTGTTACTATAGCGGATAAGATCCATCAAGTATACCTATATTACACAGAAAAAATCGTAGATCCAACTGTTGACGTAACTATCACAAAGACGGTAGACGGAGCAGGGGGCGACAATAACAAACTGTTTGAGTTTACAGTATTCCTTACATCCAGTATCCCGAATGACCCAGCTATAGCAGATCAAACCTTTATAGTTGAAAGCGATACAATTTATGGATCAGGAGCAACCGCGCCGAACTATGACACATTGACTCTGAAAGCAGGAGAGTTAACTTTCAAACTAAAACACGGGCAGACAATCACCATCAAAGATGTGCCTGACCACCTTGAAATAATGATAATGGAAGACTCCGGTGGGGAATACTTGGGGACACACACAGACAGCGAAGATGGGAGTACAGGATTTACAGTAGTCATACCCAGGCCTGTATATACAGAACATGGAACACGGACATTTGATTTTGTAAATACACATATACCATCTGAGCCAACGGTTGACGTTACAATCACTAAGAAAGTACCGGGAGAATTTGGCAACAAAAACAAGCAGTTCGAGTTCGAAGTACACTTTACATCCAGTTTGTTGGACGACCCAGTGTCTGCATATGAAACATTCGTAATTGAAAACGGTATAATTGATGGATCTGGAGCTACGGCGCCAACATATGAAACATTGTCTTTGGATATGGACGGAAAACTAATTATTATGCTTAGTCACGGGCAGGCAATCACCATTAAGGATGTGCCTGACCATTATGAAATAATGATAATAGAAACATTCGATAATAGATATGAAGGTACATATACAGATAGTAAAGACGGCAGCACAGGAGAAACAGTAGTCACTCGCAGGCTTGTATATACAGAAGATGGAACACGGACATTCGATTTTGTAAATACATATATCGTTGTCCCTCCCACGGGCGTATATAGCGGTGACAGCGCCATAGTTGCGCTCGCGCTGTCTGCGATAGTGCTAGCCACCGCCGGATCGGTCGCTATCGGTTACATAAAGAGGCGGTTGCGCCACGCCAGTCTCAAGGAATAGCACCAGACGGAGCGCATACCAAACACTATTGAAACGGTCGAAAATCAAGCGCGCGGATGTTTTCCAAAAAGAAAACGTCCGCGCGTTGCGCATGTCGCGTTTGCTTCGTAGATAACCTCAAGTGAAGACATAGCCTATATCATGATTATGATGATTTGTCATCGAATAACGGCAAATTGTCTCTATGCAAGACGTCTTAAGGCGACGGTACAGTGCTAACCCGTTCACTCTTATTCAATATTTTACCCATTAGGGTGTAGTCGAGACGTCCTTTTATGTTTAAAATATACGCATGTAAAGTTTGTCTACGTTACCTTAATGGTTGTTTTCTGTAAATAAAAACAAGAAAATCATCTCGTCCAAGCCCCGTATTCTGACTTCTGACTTCTGGCGCCGCACTTTGGGTTGTGGGCAAAGCCCAATTTAGCATCTGACAGATCATAATCTTCAATAAAAAACGAGCTAATTTCGCGTTCTCGTCTACTAACCACTAGCCACTAGATACTAGCCACTGCGAGCGCATACGGTCTAACATATTTTGGGTTGCGTCAGTGCTCGCCTTAGATACATGGAAACGAAGAGGATTAATGTAGATCGTTAATAACGAACACGAATCATGTGGGAGGATGAGGAAAAAATGAGAAAGAATATAAAACAAAAAAACAACAGGAATAGTATAATAACTTGCGTTCTTGTTATTATTATGCCATTGATATTTGGTGTTCCTAACGTCGGCGCAAACACATATGACATAGATACGATACCGTCAAACAACTCAATATCCGGCTTCTTCTGGCTGGATGGCAACGGCGACCTGGAAACAGACTGGGATGGGCTGTATAATGGCGACGAGCGCCCACTGGTAGGCTACCCGGTTCACCTTTACGCTTCTGATGACTTATCATCCTCCATCGCGGCTACACACACAGACTTTAACGGGACTTATATATTTGAAGACTTAGCGCCCGGCAGTTATATTCTGGGGGTGGTAGGCAAGCAAAACGAGGCTATCGACCTTTTGATGCCTGTATTAATGACAAGCGATAATAGGTTCGCAATAGATTGGAGAGTCAGTGGTCTGCCCGCTTATACAGAGGTTATTGAGCTTGAGGACGGGCAATCGGCGCAAGACATAAACGCCGGCATACGCGTGCCGATGGGCACAGATATATATGATGACACAATCACTGAGGATATGCTTTCAAGTCTGGCGGAAATTGATATTGACGATTCCATTGATATACCTTTGGGTAGCTTCGAGTTGGCTACTGGCTTAACTAATATACACAGAGCAATCGTCCCTTCGGGTGTCTACAGCGATGACAGCGCCATAGTCGCGTTAGCGCTGACGGCAATAGCGATAGTCGTGATTTGGCAGATCGCTATAGGCTATATAAAAAGACGTATTCACAACGCTCAATATGAGGAATAATACTAGACGGAGCGTATATGAAACACAATTGGTACGAACAAAAAAAAGAGCGCGGGCGTTTTCCAAAAAGGAAAAGACCCGCGTATTGTATATGTCGTGTTTATTTTCTCAACAACTTCATGCGAAAACATAGCCTATTTCGTGATAATAAAACTATATCATTGAAAACAGTAAACCTGGGTATGCACTTGACGCCAACTGAATACTCTACACTCCCGTCATTGCGGGCTTGACCCGCAATCTCGTGAAGGATTGGTATATGAAAGAAAACG
>WRNV01000006.1 GCA_009776445.1 Oscillospiraceae bacterium
GCCAAGCCGCTCCAGAAGTTCGTGGAACACTCCGTGATATATAAATTTGATGTGTCTGTTGCCGCTGTCTGTCTCCCCTGTTACAATGGCGGTAAGTTCCCCGTTCCCGAATAGGAGTCTTGTCCCAACCCTTACCTTCTTACCAGGGCGAACTAAACACTCCCATTCACATTCCTCGTCAAAAGATCCCGCGCGTTCCTGCCCGCCGCCCGCGTTTAGCGCCCCGCTCCGCGCGTCCTCCGGGCTTTGCCCCAAATCACGCAGCAGCACAACCTCGACCGCGCCGCCTGTTTCCCTTTTGCCTACAAGCCGCGCGGGCAGCACTCGCGAGTCGTTGAGCACCAAGCAATCGCCATTGCTTAGTAACTTTGGTAATTCGTAGAACCGACGGTGGCTTATTTCCCCGGTATATCTGCCCAAGCATAAGAGTCTGGACTGTTCGCGGCGCTCTATCGGAGTTTGCGCAATCAGCTCCGGAGGGAGGTCAAAATTGAAGTCGCTTTTGTTCATCCGACGTCGACCCCGGTGAAATAGAACTTTATAATTTCTATATAAGTCTTGTTGTAGTTTAAAGCCATTGAATACGCGCCCCACTGGCTCATCCCTACAAGATGGCCCCTACCTGTCCCTGAAATAGTGAAGACTCCGTTTTCCATGCCAGTTGCGTCGCCGGTATCGGTTTCTTTTTCACCTTCAACAACTATAACGTCCCCAGAGGCTGTGATAGCGCTCATATTATCCTCGGATATTTCGACGGGCGTCCCATTCGCGCCGACAGCATAAAACACGGGTCCAGGTAAGATCTTCTGCGTTGGGTTGTTTACGAATATACTACCGGATTGCGCGCTGGCGCTCCCCATGCTAAAGCGCTGGGTAGGAACGCCAAGGGCGGTTATGAGTTCCGACCTCTTAGAAAATCCCCATTTTTTCCCTTTTGAATCCGTCATTGTTATGGAAAGCACATTACCAGTCGGCGTAAATTTCGATATCACAATGCTTACGATAGTCGAGCAGTTATACCCCCTTTCACGCAGACGTTCCGTTATTTGCGACTGCGTGTACCTGATTGTCCATTTATAGTTGGAAATACTTGGCGCTATATCCGCCTCATAAGGGTCTACTACGCCCCGCAGATAAGGCTCTGGGTCGTTCCATACATTTTCAACGCTTTCGGAGGCGCCGCCATTTGACGACGCGTAGAACGTCTGACATAAGTTGCCGTCATATGTTATATACTTGCCTACGGTTTCTTCGACCGCCTGGTCTGTCCTCTCGTTCGTCGAGTTCCTTCCGCGATACACTTGACAATGCTCTGTAACGCAAAGGTCGAATCCGTTCGCGTTGTGCCTATTAAGCGTCGAAAGCGCGTATGAGCGCGCGCAACAAGCTTGCGCTTTCAGCGCTTCAAGGGGCCATGACGCGCCCATCTCGTTTGGAAGTATACCCTTTATATAGTCTTCGATGGCGACGAAATTGATTACCGTAATGAACATTCCTTCAAACCTGGCATATTGAAATCCGCCTGTATACCTGAACCCTTTAAACCATGTTTCTGATTTCACGTTATTCTTTGGCTTTGGCATGACGCCAAGCGGTGTTTGCCCCATATCGAATTCAAAGAGGATAGTATTTGTCCCAGTCCTTGATATAGTTATCGTATTTGAAGTACCAGCGTTTATGCTAGCTCCTTTCAGTTCCATCGATTCAATCGCTGTATTGGCGGCGTCCCTTGACGTATATTGCCCAATAAGAGCTATAAACTTCCCCGATTGATATCTGACGAAAGCGTTTTTGTATTTGCTCGCTTCGCTCTTTGCTTCAGCGAATGAATCGTATCCCGTATTAAGTTGTATGTGGAAACAACCGATTACTACATCGCCATTTGTACCCTCACGATACTCCCCCGCGCTTGTGCCATCTCCCGTATACCAGGTCATATTCCGGTCCATCAGCATCGTGATCCTGTTTTCGGATGTGTCGACATTAATGGGTACAAAGTTTCTGCTTGAGTCAAAATAACCAAATTCGAAACCGCCGCCAAATCCTTCAACATTTTGTAGGTTCGCCGATGGAAGCGCGGTCGTACCAAAATAAAGGCCAATTTTAAGCGTCTGGTATGGCGGCTCATACGCAGCCGCTGATACCGGCGCCACTAATTGTTCGAAAACACAGGCGACCATCAGCACCGGAATCAGTACTTTAAATATTATTCTTTTCTTAGGGAAAATTCTCATTTATTGCCATTCCTTTCCTGTTAGACGTTTAGTTTTTGTTGACAAAGCAGTTTGTTTGTGATATCGTGACGCTAATTGAAAAGTACACAGGCGAAGTCATATAATGTAACATTATATTACAAAATCAGCCGGTTGACCAGCCCTGCTGATGATTTTTTATAGGAAGGGTTAGGTACTGAATATGAAAAAATACAAAGTTGGCGTAATTGGCGCGACAGGGATGGTTGGGCAACGGTATATATCCCTGATCGAAAACCATCCGTGGTTTGATTTGGCAGTCGTAGCCGCAAGCAATCGTTCAGCCGGAAAGACATATGAAGAAGCTGTACGCGGACGCTGGATATCGCAGCTCGCTATTCCGCAAACTGCGAAAAACCTAACAGTAATGTCCGCCCAATCGGATATCGGCGTGATTGCCGACGCAGCCGACTTTGTTTTTTCCGCCGTAGACATGAAAAAAGACGAAATAAAGACGCTGGAAGAAGCCTATGCAAAAGCCGAGTGCCCTGTCGTCTCAAACAACAGCGCGCATAGACTGTCCGACGACGTTCCAATGATAATACCTGAGATAAACCCGGAGCATATTGAGGTAATTAGCAGCCAGCAGAAAAGGCTCGGCACAAAACGCGGTTTTATAGCGGTCAAATCAAACTGTTCCATACAAAGTTACGTCCCCGCGTTTCATCCTCTCAAGGACCGTTTTGGACTCGACCGGGCTCTGATCTGTACGTATCAAGCTATATCCGGCGCCGGCAAAACGTTTGCTTCATGGCCTGACATGGTCGACAACGTCATACCGTATATTGGAGGCGAGGAAGAAAAATCCGAGTTGGAACCTTTAAAAGTTTGGGGCAAAGTCATCGATGGGGTAATCGTGCCGGCTGTATCTCCATCTATAACAACTCAGTGTGTGCGGGTCCCCGCGTCCGATGGACATCTGGCTGCCGTGTTCATGTCTTTTAAAAGCAAACCAGATATGGATGAGATCATACGACTGTGGCACGAGTTCAAAGGACTCCCTCAAGAGCTATCATTGCCATCGGCACCTAAACAATTCATACATTACTTCCAAGAACAGGATCGCCCACAAACCAAGCTGGATCGTATGCTTGAAAATGGAATGGCTATCTCAGTCGGTCGCTTACGTCCAGATACGCAGTACGATTATAAATTCATATGTCTCAGCCACAACACCTTGCGCGGCGCCGCCGGCGGGTCTGTGCTTCTCGCGGAGCTGTTATGCGCTCAAGGGCTAATATAAACTAGCGTTCAATAGAATTTGGCAAATTTTATCGCTCACTAGTATAAATCTATCCAATAAACAGAAAGGGTGTTTGTAAATGAAGCCACCAGTTTTTGAAGGTTCGTCGACCGCTATCGTCACCCCTTTTCGGGATGGGAAAGTGGACTATAAAAAGCTTGCCGAGCTGATCGATTTCCAAATTGCCGGAGGTACGGTAGCCATTACGATTTGCGGTACCACAGGCGAGAGTTCCACGCAATCGCTTGAGGAACACACCGCTACAGTGGATTTCTGCGTCAAACATGTCAATAGCCGCGTCAAGGTCATAGCGAACGCCGGTAGTAACGACACGCAAGCCGCGCTGTTTTTGTCGCAAGAGGCGGAAAAATCGGGCGCCGACGCCTTGTTGCTGGTCACACCGTACTACAACAAGACGACGCAGGGCGGGCTTATTAAACACTACACTTTTATCGCCGATAGAGTCAACATACCCATCATCTTCTACAACGTCCCATCCCGTACAGGCATGTCGTTTACCGCTGAAACCTACAAAGAATTGTCAAAGCACCCAAACGTCAACGGCGTTAAGGAAGCCTCGGGTGATTTCAAGCTTATCGCTACCACGCTCGCGTCTTGTGGCGACGAATTCAACGTATGGAGTGGAAACGACGAGGATGTCGTCTCCATGATGTCCATCGGCGCCAAAGGCGTCATCTCTGTCCTATCAAACATTGTTCCAAAAGCCGTAGCTGAAATGACTGAGTTTTGCCTCAGCGGCGATTTCAAGAGCGCTTCGGCGATCCAACTGAAATACCTTGACCTTATTGGCAAGCTGTTCATTGAGGTTAGCCCAATGCCGATCAAAACCGCAATGAACATGATGGGGATGGATGTCGGGGAACCACGAATGCCGCTGTGCGATATGACGCCGGAGAACAAAGAGAAGCTCAGAAAGTCGTTAACCGATGTAGGACTACTGAAATAACGTTTACTCTTCATGCGCAAGGCAGGTTTTTCTTATGATAAGAATTTTGTTATCAGGGTGCAATGGGTATATGGGTCAAATCGTTGCGGCAATTGCGGCGGAAAACCCGGATATAACAATAGCCGCAGGTGTGGACATCGTCTCCAGGGAACACGTGAGTTTTCCTGTATTCGCGGATCCCTTGGAATTTGTCGGCACCGCCGATGCGATCATTGATTTTTCCAGCCCTTTGGCGCTCGATAGACTGCTTGAGTACGGCTTGGCAAATAAAACCCCTCTGGTGCTGTGCGCCACAGGATATACGACGGATCAAACCGCCGTTATCAAGGACGCCGCAAAACAAATACCGATATTCCGATCCGGCAACATGTCACTTGGCATCAACCTTCTAATAGATCTTGTTAAACGCTCTTGCGCAGTTCTTGGAGAAGCTTTTGACATTGAGATCGTGGAGCGCCATCACAGGCGAAAAGTGGATGCGCCTAGCGGAACAGCTTTGATGCTCGCTGACGCCGCCGCTTCCGCCCTGCCTTATGCCCCCGAATATGTTTTTGCCCGCGAAGGAAAAAGTCAGCCGCGAACCTCCCGCGAAATAGGCATATCCTCGATACGGGGAGGCTCTGTCGTCGGAGAGCATGAGATTATTTTCGCTGGGCTTGACGAGGTTATTGAGTTACGGCATTCAGCCGCTTCTCGTGACATCTTCGCGGTGGGGGCGATAAAAGCCGCCAAGTTTATAACCGGATCCAAGGAAGCAGGGTTATATGATATGAATGACGTCCTTGCGGATTGTAGCGTCGAAGTCTCATAACGCGTTTCTCCACATTAATTCTGCATTATTCTGCATTATATTTCGTTTTATTTATTATTTTATTCTTTTTACTCATCCCTTTACACATTACTGTTGCTATTATCAGCATAACATGATAGAATTGGAATGTGAGAGGTGATATTAAGTGGAACTCAACATTAACGATAATGAGTATATAAACATTGAAGACGCTCTAAAACGAACTGGCGGGAATAGGGATCTTTATAAACGGTTGCTTAAACGTTTTGTTGAAGGAAATGACATTGAAACGCTAGAAGCGGCGTTGGCGCGCGGAGATATGGAGGAGTCCTCCCATTTGACACATACGCTCAAAGGCGTCAGCGCAAATCTTTCGCTTGTCGGAATCAATGCAGCCTCGATTAGCCTTGAGCAAGCGATAAAAAATGGGACAAGCTTTTCCGAACATTTTAACGCGCTTAAGCTGGTTTTCGAAGCTACACTGAAGATAATCGCGGAGATAACGAAATAAAGCGGGGCGAAACAAGGCTGTATCTTTAGCGGTATCAACGGCTTCGCGCGCTGCTCAAGCAAAAACGAGGATTGTGTTTATGCGATATAACGAGCGCGATATTATCCTGATTGTTGACGATATTGATATCAATCGAATGCTCCTGCGTGATATGCTCCAGGATGATTATTCGATTATCGAGGCTGCAAGTGGGGCGGAGGTTTTTAAGCTCCTCTTTGAGGACAATATCCTCCCGACCGCTATACTCCTTGATATTATCATGCCCGATATAGACGGGTTTCAAGTGTTGGAGCGCCTTAAGCTCGATGAAAGGACAAATAAGATTCCCGTCTTGTTTATAACTGCCGCTGATTCTGTCGAAACCGAATCCCGAGGTCTCAAATCAGGAGCGGCCGACTATGTCACCAAGCCGTTTAACCATGACGTCGTAAGAGCCAGGGTCGATAACCATATCAACCTTGCCCGTTATCGTCATAGCCTTGAGATACTTGTTGCTAGAAAAGCTGCGGAAGTCACAAGGACGTACGAGCAAACGCTCGAAGTGCTAGCAACGATAATCGAATATAGAAATCTTGAGTCAGGCGCGCACATACGACGGACGACGCTGCTCGCAGAAGCTATAATCGAGCGAATGCTTCAAAGCGAACGATTTAAGCCTATATTATTATCGGAGAATATCCACTCGATGATCAAGGCGTCCGCGCTCCACGATATTGGAAAAATTGGCATCTCCGATAACATCCTGCTAAAGCCCTCGAAACTGACCCTATCTGAATTTGAAATAATAAAAACCCATACCACAATAGGTAAACAGATCATCGAAAGCGTCGCCATCGATCTGCCCGACAATGATTTTTACCTAAAATACGCAGACGATATCTGCCATAACCATCACGAGCGCTGGGACGGCAAAGGGTATCCTCGCGGTTTAAAAGGTGAAGAGATACCCCTTTCAGCAAGGATAATAACCATCGTCGACGTTTATGACGCTCTCATCAGCCCGCGTTGCTATAAAGGGGCGTATCCTCATGACGTTTCAATTGGGATAATCATGGATGGCAGAGGCACGCAATTCGATCCGGACATTATTGACATACTGCCGAGCATTGCTACGCAGCTTCGCATCATTGAAGACAACTACAAAGATTAAGGAGCTGTGAGTTTTCACGGCTCCTTTATAAGCGTTCAATAAGACTTGCTATTTCTTGCTTGTCTTTTTTTTTCGCTTTTCCCCCGCCCTTCTAAGTCTTGGGCGCGTTTGCATTGTAGCGGCTGACCATTACGTCTACGACTTCGACGAGATTCCCTATCTCAGGTTTTGATAATTGCGCGTCAGCCCCAACTTCTAGGCCTTTTTTCTGCATATTTTCATCAATCAGCGAAGAGAAAATGATGACAGGTATATCCATAAGCGCCGGATCTGTCTTGATCAGCTTCGTTAATCTGTGTCCGTCCATTTTTGGCATTTCTATATCGGTTATCAGGCATCTGACTTTTGCGCCTATATCAGCTTCGCCTGTCCCTTTCATATCACTTATATGCTTCCAAGCTTCCTCACCATTGTTGAGGATGCTGAGGTTGAAGTAGCCTGCCGTGTGGAGCGCCTCGCTGAGCATTTTACGAAGCAACGCTGAATCCTCAGCCACAACTACCGGGATGTTTTCCCTGTCCGCGCTGGTGTATTCCTTTACTTCATTGAGGTTGATCCCGGTTTCTGGGCTTATATCGAATGTTATCTTCTCAAAATCCAGGATGGAAATAATCTTGTCGTTAACCTTTGCGATACCGGTGACGACCCCCTCCTGCCCACCGTAGATGACGCTATCGGGCTTCTCAATGTCCTGCCACGAAATGCGGAAAATACTCTCCACCGCGTGTACGTGGAACGCTATATTCATCATATTGAAGTTCGTGATTATGAAGATATCTTTATCAGGACTATCGGAGGGCCCAAGGCCAAGATATTTCGCGAGGTCAATTATTGTGTACACTTCTTCCCTCGGTTGGAACACGCCCTCGACGCAATGATGGGAAAGCGGCATTTGCTGTACCTCTTGGCTTTGCATTAACTCCGTTATTTTTGCCACATTGATACCATAGCTGTTCCCGGAAATCACGAACTCCAGGATTTCCAGTTCATTTGTCCCAGTCTCTAAAAGGATATTAGTGTCGACCAATCCCATGGCATTCACAACCTTTTCATATAATTATCCGGTTACCGTTGAGATAGTTGCATTATCCGTTACTGTTCATTTAGCATTATCCGTTTATTATGGCGGTTATCCTGACGCCATAGTTTTCATCAATAACGACAACTTCGCCGCGCGCGATAAGCTTCCCATTTACGACAATTTCAACCGGGTCGCCAGCAATCTTATCAAGCACAACAATAGTTCCTGTACTGAATTCCAGTATTTCACTTATTTCTTTTTTTGTCTTCCCAAGCTCAACCGTCACTTGAAGCGGGATATTATATATCAAATCGATACCCTTTTGCTCCCCTATCTGACCATGCGCGTCAAAAGCCTGAAACTGCATTGGGTGAACGTCGACGAATCGACTTTGCGCGGCAGTGGGCTGGTCTGGCGGCGCCATTGGATACTGCGTTTGTGGATATGGCGACTGAGCGTATATCGGTTGAATGTACGGGGTTTGCTGATACGGGGGATATGGCGTTTGCTGATACGGGGCGCTGTACTGTTGCGCGTTCGACAGCTCAGCCTGTACAGGGGGCGGCGGCATGGCGGCAGAGTCTCGTAAAGGCTGCGCACGCTGTTTTGGCAGCGGAGAAGCGGCCTTAACCTGGGGGCTCTCTGCTTTCTTCACGTCCTCGTCAGTAGGTTCGCTCACGCCGACTTCCATAAATTGTCTCGCAAACTCGCGGCTCAATTCATATGGGAGAAGCTGGATCAGTTCGCTCTTAAGAAGCCCCTCAATTTCCATGTTGAAACTAATTTTCGTAACCAATTCAATATCACCGAGCAGATTTGATACGTCAAACCCAATATCCACCATCGAGCTTTTAGGCGGCGATATATTGATCGATTTGCGTAGGAGCTTCGACAGTGAGGTTGATGACGCGCCCATCATCTGGTTCATTATCTCGCTCATGGCGCTCAGATGTATTTCGTTTAGCTCAATAGGCGCCTCGACGCTCCCGTCCCCGCCCATCAACAGGTCGGTGATAAGCGCCGCGTCTTCGACTTTCAAAACGAGCAGATTTGTTCCCGTTATGCCTTCAACATATTCGATCGTCGCTACAACAAACGGGATGCGATACACCGACAAAACATCTTTCGAGGAAAAAACGGTTACTCGCGGCGTCGTGATGCTTACCCGCCTATCAAGTAGCGAGTACATTGTCGTCGCGACCGCGCCCATGCTTATGTTGCCGACTTCACCGAGAATGTCCACCTCATCGTCTGTGAGCATTCCGTTTTTGACAAGCACATTCGCAAGTCCGTCGCCTGGATCCAACGTGGCGGCAGCGTCTCCGGTTTTATCGAGCATTGCCGCAATTTCTTCAGGGGACATTATTTCCACCGGTTCCGGATTCTCCTTGGCTATCGCGGCTTTTGCGACGCCATCCGGCGCGACGGCAGTATCATCGGATGTCGTCATATCCACAGATCCCGCTTGTGCTGTATCGCCGCCGTCCGTGGTAAGCAGGGCGTTTATCTCATCTTGTGACAAACTCATTTTGTTTTTCCTCCTCGATAATATCTACGATCCGCAACGCGTATTTAAGGCCTGCAGTACCTACAGCAGCGCGGAACTTTGGCATATGGTGTACCTTGATTGTAAGCGGATGGTCGATACTATGGTCAAGTTTTATGACATCTCCGATTTGAAGGTTTACTAAATCGGATACTGTCGCCGGGGTCTGCTCAAAAAAAGCTGTCAAGGGAACAGGCGTCTTTAGCAACTGATCCCTCAAGACGTCCGCCTGTTCCCCATTTTTTCCATCGTCTCTGGAAGCGCCCGAGAACCACATCCGGGTATTGAGTTGCTGTGCGACAGGCTCGATCGCGGTATGCGGAACACAAATACTCATTAACCCGGATTCTTCGCCCATTGTGATATTCATTATTATCACGGCAACCGGTTCGTTCGGAGCTGTTATTTGCGCAAATTGCGGGCTGGTTTCTATCCTTTCCAGCTTCGTGGACAATCCAATCACTTTATCCCACGCTTCATCAAATACGTCGATTGCCTGGTTCAATACCCTTTCGATCAAGGCAAGCTCAATCTCAGTGAATTGCTTTGAATTCTCACCAGCTGTGCCCCCGCCGAACAGGCGGCTGATAATCATATACGAGAATTCCGGCGACATTTGGGAGATGAGCGAACCGTTCATTGGCGGCGCTTCCATGATCGCCAACACTACAGGCACCGGCAGCGAATTGTTGAATTCACTATATGAACATTCTTCAATCGAGAGAATTTCGCATTCACAAGATACGCGCAGGACGCTCGACAGCCTATTTGATAGAAGCTGGCTGTATGTCTCGAATACTACGTGAAATGTCCTCATTTGCTCTTTTGGGAACCTATTGGCTGTCCTGAAGTCATATTCCTTCACTTTCATCGCCGAAGAACCGCCGGATGCCTCGGGGGAAACCGCAGCGGCTTCACCTGTCATGAGCGAACCCAACAGTTCGTCTATTTCAGCCTGCGACAGTATTTCTGACAAACAACTCTCACCCCTTTACTGGCGTTTTTGATATTTTTATATTTTGATATATTTATTGGCTTATCATCGCTAAAACTCTGTGGCTAGTTTGATACGTATTTTTTCGTTGCGGATTTTTTCTACTATCTCAATTGCGCTTTCCATTACGGCGATTTTCTTGCCGGTATTGAGCGTGATAATAGTATCCGGTATTTCTTCAATTATCTCTATCATATCTTCGTTTATATAAAACTGAGACACTTTATTTATACGGGTAACAAGGATCATGCTGCCATACCCTTCCTTCTAATTCCTAGCTATGCTCATCTCTTAAGGTTTACAAGTTCTTCAAGTAGGGTGTCCGATACTGTTATGATTCTCGAATTTGCCTGGAACCCTCTTTGTGTCACGATCATGTCGGTAAACTCTGTCGCAAGGTCGACATTGCTCATCTCAAGGCCACCGCCAATAATCTTTCCCGAACCATTCTGGATAGCTTGCGTTTGTATCGCCCCTCCGGATGACGCTGTCGCGCGATACATGCTATTCCCTGCTTTTTCAAGGCCGCTGGGGTTTGAAAACATTGCCAGAGCGATCTTAGCTATCGTCACTTTTTCGTTGTCTATGATCACCGAAACCGATCCGTCGTCGCCCACGGCAAAACCGGCGAGGTCGATCGGGACATCTCCCTCGTCGTCGCCGGGAACCCGAAGGCGGATCCTTGATAGCTCTTCATAATCTATGTCATAGTTAAACTCCATACTTGGGGGAATTGCCGGCTCAGTTTCCGTTGCTTCATCCCCCTGTACATATGTAAATGTCCCCGCGTAACCCATCACATAATAACCGTCGCTCGTCGTGAGCCATCCCTCGTCGTCGAGTTTAAAGTTTCCTGCTCGCGTATAAAAGTACCCGTTCGGGCTATCAACAATAAAATATCCGTCTCCCTCGACCATCATGTCAAACGGATTGTCCGTACGGGCAAACGGCGCGGGCGTATGCATGACGTCGATGGTCGAAAGCTTTATTCCTAGCCCAATCTGGACCGGGTTGGTTCCGCCGCTAATACCATTGTTTGCCATGCCTCCCCTGGAGGTTTGACTAAATATGTCTTGAAAGATTACACGGCTTGTTTTATATCCAGTAGTGTTGACATTGGCTATATTGTTGCCAATAACGTCCATCCTTGTTTGGTGGTTTTTTAACCCAGAAATTCCGGAATATAATGATCGCATCATAATGCGTTTCCTCCTTAATATAATACAGGCTACTCTTTTTCGACAGTTTTGTCGGCTTCGTCGACTTCATTGTCCGCGCCGGTTTCGTCTGTTCCGTCGATTTCATTGTCCGCGTCGGTTTTGACATTAGGCTTGCCGTCCCCAGGAGTACCCGGTTGTCTTATGTCGAAGATACTGCCAACATACACAAATTTCGGCTCGTCCGTGCCGTCGTCGATACGCGCGTACATAATTCCATTTTCAACCATAACTCGAGTAACTATACCCTCAATTACCTCTTCGCCCATTTGCGATTTTACAGTACGTCCGATGAGATTGTTTGAGGTTTGTATCAGTTGTTCCGGCGTTAGCATACTAGATGCGTCAAAGACGTCCGTAATGGCGGAAATTGGTACGACATATTCTCCGATTTGGGCGTATGTTATGCCTTTCCGGGAGAAAATGCAGTCCACAACGCCTGGGATTTCCGAAAACACACCGTCCACATTAGCCGCCGCAATAACAAATTTCCCCACAAAGCTGTATGCTTGATAGCTTGCCATCGAGCTGAGCGTTTCGTTCATGTTCTGCATCTGTTCAAGCGACGAGAACTGCGCGAGCTGGGCAGCAAAGTCCGAGTCGCTTTGCGGGTTTAAAGGATCCTGATAGCGCAACTGGGCGGCGAGCAACATGAGAAAGTCGTTTTTCCCCATCGTACTGCCGACATTGCGGGGCGAGTCTTCGTTAACGCTGTCCTCGCGCAATTGCTGAGCGTCGCGCGTCTGTTGCCACGCGGTTTCGTATAGCAAGTCATTAATGGTATTGACTGATGACATTTGTTCTCACTTCTCCCTTTGTCAAGCCTGATACTCTACCGAACTTAAGCCTGCATCGATGTAATAGTCGAGCGTATCCAGCGGTAACGTTGAATAATATACCGCCGTGTCATTTGAATATGCCTCAAGGCGCGTCCGTCGCGATCCATCCGGCTGCGCCTGACCTTCCCTGCGTTCTTCCTTGAACGCTCCGTTATCGAAACCTGTATAATTTACTTCGACCTTAGCAACCTCAATTCCTTTGTTTTCAAGCGATTCAATCAACGTATTTATCTGCCCGTCGATCATAGCCCTAACTCCGCCGTCGGCGGCGTTTATTTTTATACGCAGCCCAGCTGCGTCAGTCGCTATCTCAAGCGCTACTTTCCCCAGGAACTCCGGCTTTAGTTGTATTGACATTATGCTTTGGTTCTCAGTTTTTATCGTCTCGATACGCGAAACCATTTCGCTAATCAGGTCGTCCTGACTAACCGGCGGGTCACGCGCGATGATTTTCATTTGTTGGTTCGCCTTAAACTGTTCCGGTTTAAGGCCTTCCACAAGCGGCGCCGACGCGCTAAATGCCGATCCCGGCATGGCTCTTGCCGCATTTTTTACGCTTGCAGCAAGGCTAAAACTAGTTTTATCCTTATGTCCCCTTATAGGTATTTCGTCATTTTCATTCTCCAAAGGGCTCAGATCGCCTTTTTCAGATAAATTTGGATTGTTAGCCGCATTTCCATGCCGCTCCGATTCTCCCGCAAACGGCCTCCGTGCCGTTACTTCCCCTTCCGCGCCATCAGAAAAGCCCGCGACGCTCGCCGCGTCTTGGACGGACGCTTCTTTCACGCCCACATTCCCGATATCCTCCTCGCGCGTTACTGCTTGCGTGGCAGTGCCAGAGCCAGTCTCCGCTGTGTTTGCCATGGTTTCTGTGGCCGCTGTATTCGCCGTTTCTTCCAAGGTTCCCGTATCCGTAGGCTTCTCAAACTCAACGGCTTCTGGGTTAAGCATTTCGGCGTCAGTGTCAGTGTGAGAAACTATAGCGTCCAGGACAGCAGACATAGCGTTATCCACGCAAATATCCGGGGTTGTAGCAGATTCCTCATCTCCTTCGAGAATAACAACAACCTGTTTTCCATTCTCCATCGCCGCAACCGCAAGCGCCTCATCCGTGTCAGGAACCTTTACCTTTTCTTTATCAGGTTTCTTCTTTGTAATAGGGGCGGCTTGCTTCCCCATGTTAGCTGCACAGGATTTCTTGCCCGGTTCCGACGACTTAACATCAGCATTCGCCGCCGCTTCTTCCATTGTTTTTGTAAACTTGAAGCTGTTTGGCGGACTTTGCGCCGCTTCTGTTCGAACACCTGAACCGAAGCCTGCCTTGGTCGCCATAAGGGAAGAAATCTCCATTGGTATCGGCATTTTTTCACCTCCTATACGTATTTATCGACAATCCAGGACACAAAGATTAGTACCTTGTAGATTACGGAAACAAATAAAATACAAGAAAAATCCTCTCGTTTAATCCCCGCATTCTCACTCCTGACTTCTGAATTCTGGCACCGCACTTTGGGTTGTGGGCAAAGCTCATTTTAGGGTTGCATCAGAATTTTCGTTATCCTTGCGGCGGAAACAGGTTCCATAACCGCCAATATCGCGGCCGCGTTTCGCTCGGCCATATAATATAGTATGACGGCCACATCCTGTTCGTCTTTCAGATTAGCTAAAATACCCGCTGCTGTACTTGGATCCATCTGCGCGTATGACCTGCTCAAAGACTGCATGTCCGCTTGTTCCTGCTCTGAAATAGCGCGTCGGTAAATTGGCGTCGCCCCGTCGTCTTCAGTTTGGTCTATTTGCTCTTCCCGGCGATCTAGGGCTACGCTACGTCTATCAAGCAGCGTTTCGCGCATATAGAGTTCCTCTTGAAAAGAGTTGATATTCGCCTCGCGCGCGTCACTTTCCTCTTCGCGTTTCTCAAGTTGCTTTTCCCGTTTGTCAAATTCCTCTTCGCGCTTGTTGAATTTAGTGTTTTGTTCAGCTTCAACTGATCTGAATTCCGGGTCGAACCAAATAACAATGGCAAGAATCGGGTCTTTCACAAATTCGCCCACTCTATCCCGCGCCTTAAAGAAATTGGTCGCAAGCAGCACGGCAAATGCCGTGACAATAAAAATCGGAATAAAGATCAATATGAGCTTCACATTTAGCTTTCGCTTGATCCCATCGCCTTTTTTGTCGCCTTTGGTCCGGCCTTTTTTCTTTGGCTCTCCAGCGTTTGCCGGCAACGGCGCGGGCTTGCCCGTTTCCTTGTCTTTTTTCTTTTTTTCTTTGCCTTTGCCGGTTCCTTCGACGCTCCTGTCCACGGTCAGGTCGGTAATATCGTCGTCCCTCTTGTCAGACATTGTTTTCTCCTGATTCGATAATCGTTTTATATGACACAAGGTCGCTTGTTTCTTTTTCTTCCTCAGCCTTCGCTTCTTTGAGGTAGCTTTGGTATTGTTCTTCACGGAGCCGTGAGTATGTCTTGAGTTCTTTCATCGTCCTGATAAGCGCTTGACGACATTTCGCCACGATTTCTTCAGCCTTAACGATTTTTTCCCGAATTTCCTTGATCGCTTCCCTCAGATATTTGAAATAGGCGTCATGTTTACTTAATTCCAAAGCTACGTCTATATTATCGATCAGGGCTTTTTCCAGGGACAGCGCGGTTTCGGCATAGGAGCGGAGCAGCTTTTGCTCTTCATCAAGAAGTATCCTGAGCGCCTGCTCAGCATTTTTAAGTTCAGCCTTTTGATTCTTTTCGACTGTCAACTTGTAATCGTACAAAGATTGGAGCGTAAACCTGAACTTTTTCATTTGCTAACCGTTGACTATCTCCGACATCATTTTGAGCGTTTCTTCAAATGTATTATGTTCATCCACTCCTTGTTTCAAAAAGTTTTGTATCGCGGAGTGGAGTTTTACAGCTCTGTCTATCTCTGGGTTCGCGCCTTTTTTGTACGCTCCAATATTTATCAGGTCCTCCGCTTCGCGATAGACGGCGATCAGATTTTTTATCGCGCCAAAATCCTCAAAGTGTTCTTTTGTGACAATATCCGGCATAACACGGCTCACGCTTCCAAGGATATCTATTGGCGGGTAGTGGTTGCCATTAGCTATCGCCCGTGATAGCACAATATGCCCATCCAGGATACCGCGCGTTGTATCGGAAATCGGTTCGTTCAGATCGTCGCCCTCTACAAGGACGGTATATAGACCGGTAATAGAACCTTTGTCAGACATGCCGGAACGTTCAAGCAGTTTTGGAAGCAACGTGTACACCGATGGCGGGAATCCCCTTGAGACCGGCGGTTCGCCCGATGCCATCCCAATTTCACGCTGCGCCATAGCGAATCTTGTCAACGAATCCATCAGCAAAAGCACTTTGTAGCCACAATCCCTGAAGTACTCGGCGATTGCCGTGCCTGTCATTGCGCATTTCAGGCGTAGGAGCGCAGGCTGGTCGGATGTCGCGACGACCAGAACTGACTTCTTTAGCCCTTCTTTGTCCAGATCTCTTTCGATGAAATCCCGGACCTCCCGCCCTCGTTCGCCAACAAGCACGATAACGTTCACATCAGCGACGGCATATTTGGCTATCATCCCGAGAAGCGTGCTTTTGCCTACGCCCGAGCCGGAAAAAATTCCAAGTCTTTGTCCCCGCCCAACCGTCAACATACTGTCAATCGCCTTTATGCCAAGCGGAAGTACCTCGCTGATCCGTTCTCTATCCAACGGATTTGGCGGCGCGTTGTCCGCTGGATACCAAGCCTCGGTTTTTGGCTGAGGTAGGCCGTCGAACGGGTAGCCAAGAGCATCTATTATTCTGCCTATCAGTTCCCTGCCAACTGGTACCCTGAGCGAAGAGCCCGTGTATATAACGTAGCTACCAAGGCCAACCCCTTGAACGCTGCCAAACGGCATTAGCAACGTCCTTCCATCCCGAAAGCCTATTATCTCAGCCCGAACGCTTCGTTTTCCGTCCATGGTCCGCATCTGACAGATATCGCCGATCTTCGAAGCGGGACCGGAAGCCTCGACGGCAAGGCCAACGATTTTCGTAACCCTGCCCGCATATTCAAGAGTGTCGGTTTCTTCCAGAATATTATAGTATTTTGAAAAATCAATAGATTTTTGCAACGCAACACCGCCCGCCAGCTATAGGCTGGCTGCTTCTATATCGAGTCGAACGCCAGCCTTATGTAGTTCAATTGCGAATCGAACCCCGCGTTAACCGCCCCATCCTCGTAATCGATAATGCAGTCGCCGTCACCCAGCGACACATCTCTTAGAACGGATGCCGTAACCTTCGCTCCGCTGTCAAGCTCGAAAACGGCGTTTCCAGACGGGAAAAACCTTTCATACTCGACTGGGCTGACTCGAATGATGATCTTTTTGTCAATATTGAGCTTTTTCAACGCATTTTTGATTAGCGGCTCATAGAGGCTCCCTAATTGTTCTTCAGCAGGGCTAATCATTTTTCTGACTATCTTCAGCGCCAGCGATACGACCTCTTTTTCAAGCTCGCTGTACGTGCGCGTCAATTCGCTATTGATCTCATCAAGGACGCTCCTCAAGCTCAAGTCATCTAAACGCGTTTTTTCTTCGAGCTGTTCGTCGAAAGAACGCCTACCTTCCTCCGCTCCCTCGGCAAATCCCTCCTGCCAGGCGCGCCGCCGGTCCTCTTCAGCCTGTTCCTTAGCTGAGAGCAAAAGCGCGGCTATTTCGTTACGCGCGTCCATGATCATTTGCCCGGCCTTCATTTCCGCGTTGTTAATTATCTTCTGGGCCGCAATTTCTGCCTTTGATAGCACTACTGCGTCGTCGATGGGCTTGCGCGACTCGACTTCTTCCCGCTCAAGGTCTTCCCGCTCAAGGTCTTCTACCGCTTCCACGCAGCCAATCTGTACGAATTGGGAAGCCGCAAGGTGGACATAATTCCTGTCGATCCTAAACAATCAGGTCGTCCCCCTCTCCTCTGGCTACGACAATTTCTCCGCTGTCTTCGAGTTTCCTTATAACATTGACGATTCTCTGCTGGGCTTCCTCGACGTCACGCACACGTACAGGCCCCATAACGTCCATGTCGTCTTTAATCATATCCTGCAGACGTTTTGATATATTGGAGAAAATTGTCCTCTGGACGTCTTCTGTCGCCATTTTCAGAGCGACGGCAAGGTCAGCGTTGTTGATTTCCCTGAGGATGCGTTGAATAGTAACATTATTGAGCTTCGAGATGTCCTCGAAGACGAACAACCGTTTCCTGATCTCGTCGGCAAGCTCGCTGTCGTTGACATCCAAGGATTCAAGTATATTTTTCTCTGACGAACGGTCGAGTGAATTTATTATATCGACGATCGTATCGATACCGCCAACGACGATATTTTCTGTATACCCCATAGATGTGACTTTCCGTTCTAAGATACGCTCCGCTTCTTTAACATATTCAGGCGACGTGCTCCCCATATTCGATATCCGGCTGATTATTTCGGTTTGCCGTTCCGAAGGGAGCGACGCTATGATCTGCGCGGACTGTTTTGGTTCGATATATGACAGAACCAGCGCGATGATCTGCGGGTGCTCGTTGTGTATTACGTTTAGTATCTGATTTGAATCTACTCTTCTTATGAAGTCGAACGGCCGCACCTGAAGCGATGAGGAAAGCTTCCTAATCATTTCTTCGGCTCTGTCCGGACCTACCGCTTGTTCAAGGATTTCTCGAGCGTAGTCGATCCCGCCCTCGGTGATGAACTTTTGCGTTAGACACATTTCGTAGAACTCATCAAGAATTTGCTCCCTGGTTTCCGGTTCGATCCGCCTAGTTGTTGTAATGCTAAGCGTCATGTCGCTGATCTCATCTTCAGACATGAATTGATAAAGCTGCGCGGAATACTCTTTTCCGAGACTTATTAGAAGAATCGCCGCCTTTTCTCTGGGCGTCAAATCATTATGCGTCATTGCGTTTCACCTTGTTTATCTATATTTAGCCTAAAGTAAGGGACTATTCTTCCGTTAGCCAGTTACGGAGCAGTTGCGCTACAGCCGCCGGATCCTTCTCAATGAATTTTTCAATCTGTTCGAGCCCAGCGGGTTTCTTCTGCAATCCGATACCTTCGTCTTCAGTCACGTCGACGATTTCATCAACAATTATTTCCTCATCGTTTTCGCTGCTATCATCTGCTATATAGTCCACGCCTAACCTTGCCTCCGCGTCAGCAAGCACTGGCTCCGGTTCTGGAATTGGTCTACTCGCCTTGAAAATCATCCTGACGAGCGCGATGAGCGCCAACCCAAGCAGCAGTATTACAGACCACTTAACAATCATTTGAATAAGTTCCCTCTGTCTCACGCGCGCTTCGTATTCTTCCTGCTCCGTGGTATCTTCCTCAGTGGATGCGCCGACGGCAAACGGTATGCTCTCAACCGAAACATGAGCCGGATCTATCCCCAACCCCGCTGAAACGAGGTTTGCCACTTCCGCTGTATAATCCTGCGCAGTAGCGTCGCTGTTTATCAGCACCGCTACGCTTAGATACTCCACCTTGCCCTGCTCCCGTTCAATATTTGTCCTTGTCTCGTTTATCTCGTAATTTTTCTCTCTGAGCGTCCTTCCGTACTGATTGTTACCATCAAGCGAATCGTACGGATATTCCACAGTGCCCATGGCGTTTGTGTCCGTCCCGGGTATTCCCTGCGCGGCGTCGTCACTTCTTTGTATTTCCCACAGGTCTGACGAACTGCGGATGATGCCGTCTATTTCTCCTGCGACAGGAGGCTGAAATTCCACCGATTCTGTTACAATTTTGTCGAAATTGAGCCGTACCGTCGTGGTTATCTTTATATTGTCCATCCCGAATATCGGCGCAATGAGCTGTTCCCCGGCGACCTGTATTTGCTCAGCCAGCCTTCTTTGAAGCGTTACGCGAAAGTTCAATTCCGAATCAACGTCAACAACTTCATCACCGATCTTGTAATAGTTGAGATTATTATCTATTATCGATATGTTATCATAGTTGATCCCCTGTACGGCTGTCTTAACGCTTTCAGCTATAGACTGCGCCTCCTGATTTGTTAATGACATACCCTCCACGAGTGTAAGCGTGACGGAACAGGTCGCTTGCTTTAAATTAGTCTGGCGGGTAAATGGCGACGTTTCGCCAAAATTCACCACAACATTCGCGTTTTTTATCTTTGGTGATGTCAGTATCGCCGCCCTAATGTCAGCGGCGCGCTGAAGTTCGTATAGCTTCTTAGCGTGTTCTTCAGTTACGGAAAACCCAGCCGCGCCCTGCATTATGGAAAAATCACCGTCAAGCGCGCCAATTTCCATCCGCGAGTTTCCGTCGCCCTCAACGTCTGATACCCTGTCTTCCGCAACAAGTATCTTTGTCCCCTCTATCCTCGCCGGGATCCCCATGTCCTCAAGCACAGCGTAAATATCGTCAGCCTCGGCTTGATCCTGCGCTGTATATACAACTACATAGTTGGTCCGGCTCAAAAGGGCGACAATTGCAATCGCCAGCGCCACGATAACTACCGAGAGGATAGCCAGCCTGATTTTGCTCCCTCTCGACATTTTTCCGAAATATTCTTTAAGTTGTGTCAGCATCTTATCTATTAATGCTCTCAAATCATTGGCCCTCTTGGAATCGTGTTGTTTATGTGTTGTAGAATAATCTCCGGCATAATGTGTATTTTCACATTTATTTTCATCATTTCTTCGTGCTCTTGCATATTAACATTTTTTTCTTCATTATGCAATATCTTGTTTGGGTAAACTTCAAATTGTCGCCTTGTTTTACGTTTTGTTCAAAAAAAGCTCGTTTTCACTACCTACATTCGTCACTAACCAACGAAAATTTAAATTCACCAAAAAATATCACGTTACCACGCCGCGCTGAAAAAAAGAGTCACCCACTTTGACTCCCTAACAGAATTTCCGCCCCCATGGGCTGCCGAGGCAGCCCATTAGGAGCTGTGTTTACCCGTTTTTTCCCGATCCGCCATCCTCCGGGTCGTTTGCCTTTTTTATTTTTGACAAGTCAAAAGAGACTATTGGCGCGTCCAACGCCTGCTTATTTGTACTCTTCGTAGCTTCAAGCAATTCTTCCCTGAAAACTTTTATATCCTTGGGGGCGTCGACGCCCAGTTTTATCTTATCGCCTTCGATCCCAAGAAGAGTTACTCTGATGTTATCCCCAATGACGATCGTCTCATTGAGCTTTCTTGATAACACAAGCATCGGCGCGGCCCTCCTCTCTCATGACCAATTTGCATATATCTGTGAAAACAGGAGTTCTGACATTGTATTCGCCCCCGCTGAGTACAATTTGTTTCGCTTTTCCTGTGGTAGTATTAATGATTATAGGCGCGGCAAGATTTACGGTCATCCGCTGGATATCGTCTGGAATTACAAGCACACTGACCACATGGAGTTCGTCCGGTCTTTCAAGCCCCAGCTCCGTGACATCCAAATCGTCTATGTCAAATACATATCCTGCCAAGACCGCGAACGTGTCAAGTACCGGTAGGCAAACACTCCCGTCATCAACTGATTGGAGCCAGATTATCGGATAGCTCGCCTCAAACTGGAGCAGCGCATACTTGTGGCGTTCCTCCAGCCCGGGCATTCCGCAATCGAACACTATTTGCTTATTTTCGTCAATGTCGACCATGCCGAACCGTATTGTGTCAATGCGCATATTATTCCGCTAACCGCCTTTCATAAAATCCCATTGTGGGCGCTATATCTCCTGGTCTATGTATTTCCCCGGCGAGTTTGGGTCTTCCATATCCACAACCGTCACTTTGAAATATGGCTCCGTGCGCAAGAATACCTCAATTGAGTATTTTGGATCGACCGTTAACTGCGGCATATACTCTCCGTCCCAATCTATCTTGATGCTATGCTTTGACCAATTGATGCTTATATACCCCTTGTCCCAACTGACTTCAGGGGAGTTTTTCGGCATCAGGACCAAATCCAACTGCTTCTTTCTTGTAGCGGAGGTGATGGCTTTATTGCGCGATAACCTCGCTATTTTGTTGCCTTGTATCCTTGCGTCGCCTATGAAGTCCCCGTCCTCGCCCGCTGTCTTGGCGCCCCTGAGCGCGCCTTTCGTGCCCGCGTCACGGAACATCCGCGAAATCTCAAGCGGTGTCTTAAGCCCCGATTCGCTATTTATCTTTTTTCTGTTCATGCGGAACGACGGGACTTTCCTCTCGATTTTCATATGCGGATTCTCGGTCGTGATCTTCATCTGCATCCGCGGAAAAGAAATACGCATCTTCGCGGGCGTTACCTTAACACCGATCTCAGCAAGTTTTTTATCGATGATGAGTTGCTGTATGCCATCCATTTTATGCACCTGCCTTGTGCTACAGCATCAAAAACGTTGCTGTTTAGTGGGTATCCAAAAACACAGGCTGGATACCCTCTGAACAGTTACCAAAAACAGGAGTTTATCTTAGAAAATCCATTAGCGTTGGCTGGATGACCCTCGCGCCTGCGGACATTGCTGATTGCATGACTGATTCCGCGATCCTCAACCGCATGATAACATCAGCCATATCCGCGTCTTCAGCGTTCGACATCATCTGTTCATAATTGATCGAGTCCTGCTCGTATCTTGCCTCAAGCAGCTCGAGCCGTCTTGTCCTCCCGCCGATTACGGCGGTTTTAGTCAGCAGATGGTTTTGCGCGTCCTGCAGCGGTTTGATTATCAAGGTAAGTTCCGACGCGGAAAGCGACGGTACCGGAGGCGACGACGTCGGATCTCCGTTAGCACCGTCGTAAAGGTCGCTTAGTACATTGAAAGCGTTGCGAACCAGCGTATTCCCATTTTCGTCAGTAGTTGTGAAAAGCACCATATCAATCCCATTCATTGTAACCGGAATATTTATTCCCGGGCCAACGTCAAAGGATAAGACATCGCTCTTTAACTTATGCAGCATGATAATATCGTCATGCGTAAGCGCGCCTAAACTCACGCCAAGACCATCTATTGCCGCCACCGCGTCCGCGTGGTTGAGTCCAGACAGATTGATATTTAGAAGCTCCGCCGGCATGCCATCAAACTTAGACAGATCGAATCCGTTAAAATATAGTTTATCGTCAACGACTGTAAACGACTTTATACCTTGATTGCTAAAACCTGCTGCCGGATCCCCGGGCGTATTATACGCGGCATATACATATTTATCTCCAAACGCTGCGTTGAGCGTATCTACAAAGTGTTCGCGGAGCTGCCCGACCACTTGCGCAATGTTCTGCTTGTCTCCGTCAGTTTTGCCGTCATGGGTAGCGTCAACACATGCTGAATAAGCGTCGGCCATAACGTTTTGAAGCTCCATCATGCCAGTTTCCGCTTGGTTGAGCCAATCCTTCGCCGAACCTACCGTCGTTTGGTAGTGTTCGAGACGAGCAAGCTTGTTGCGGGCCGCTTGGCTATAGATAAGCGCTATGGGGTCGTCGCTTATATGCTCGAATTTTCTTCCTGACGCCATCATGTTTTGTAGCTTGTCAACTTTGTTGAAATTAGTGTTCAAGTTCCTCATGAGGTTGTTAATAAGCATCGAATTGGTAATACGCATCCAATATCACTCCTTATCAAAGCCCTACGCGACCAGTGCCGTTGATCAACCTATCGAGCGCGTCGTCCATCGCCGTTATGACGCGCGCCGCTCCGTTGTACGCATGTTGATACTTTATCAGGTTCGTCATTTCCTCGTCTAATGAGACGCCGGCGACGGCCAATCGTTGGTTTTCCGCCGCAACAGTCAAGGTGTTGCAGTTATCCGCAGTTTTTATACAGTTGTCCAATAAATTGCCGACATCAAATCTGATGGACGTTACATACCCGTCAAAACTGCCGATCGAGATCCCGCCGGTCGCCACAGTCCCCAGGGCGATATCTTTCTTGAGGAACAGCGCGTACAGAGCGTTCATATTCTCGTTATTTCCTCGCTGGAGTTGCTGAGATTCTCCATGCTTCACTATCCTGCTCGACGAGCAGGCGATGTTGTATGCGTTTTCTTCGATCTCATCGCTTAGACGTATGTTCCCGGCGGTTATATTCTTTAGTACCTCCTGGTCTACGGTATAGACAGCGCCTGTAATCAAAGCAGGATTATCCGGATCCTCATATAAGTATGTCAAAGTACCCGCGCCTAAGTCCTCAAAAAACACGATACCCGTATTGGAACCGCTTACAGGATGGTCGGTCCAGCCCTGCGCGTGGACGGCGTTGATTTCCTGTACGAGCGCTCTAGCAAGATTATTGAGCATTTCTATATAGTACGGTATACCCTTTGGATTACTGCCGACGCCATCCCCGTCGCGCATATCTATGTATGCCTTCAATTCTCCGCCTTTTAGAGCCAGCGGATTTGCTGGATCCGGCTCTAAGCCTCCGCCCGCACCCTCCTTCATCCAGACGACCTGCCACACTGGGGCTTCACCCGACGCCGCTAGCTCCGGTATCGGGTTGGGGACTTCCATAACTCCCAGTCGCCACGTGTCTACGTGGTCAACAAGTACTTTGCCGCCCATGCTGACCTCGAATTTCGTATTGCCCTTGCCGTCCGGGTAATCCCTGTATTCTATATCGGCTAGAGATGATAGCTCGTCAAGCAGGACGTTCCTTTTATCCCTCAAATCGTTCGCGACGTACCCGGTAACTTCAAATCCGTAAATTTCCTTGTTTAGAAGCGCGATCTCATCCGCAATCCTGTTTATCCGCTCAACCGTAACTGTAACTGCCGTGTTTTGGATGTCTTGAAGATCGATAAGGCCTTCATATACTAGATTCATTTGCTGTACCATGTCCTTACCCGCTGTTTGCAACAATGTGCGCGGCGCGCCTTCGACGGGGTCTTCGGCAAGGACTTTCATCGCTCTGAAAAAATTCGCTAAAGCGTAATTCAAGCTTGTCTCTTCGTTGACATTATCAAAATATGACTCCAGGTAACTTAAACTTTCCACCCTTTGCTGCCAGTATGCGTTGCTCGTGTTTTCCGTCCTGTACCGCCTGTCAAGGTATGCCGAGCGTATCTGGTCGTGAATCATCACATGGACGCCGCCGCCGACTCGCGCCTGATCAACAGGCAACGCCCTCCCGATGGTCGTGAACGGATCGTATGCCGTTGAAACGATCCTTTGCCGGGTATATCCCTTTGTATCCACGTTGGCTATGTTATGGGCTGTTACGTCAAGCCCCAATTGACTCATTGTAAGCCCTGTTTTACCTATTTCTAAACCGAAGAAAGTAGCTCGCGTCATAACATTATGTCTCCATTTTCATATCACTGACAACTGACAACTATTCAACTGACAACTGATAACTGATAACTGATAACTGATAACTATTTAGGCGTGACCGTTGAAAAAGCTTGTCGTCCTTTTTTTATCCATATCGGCTTTCCCGTCTCCGCCGTAGAAATTGTTCAGAGGGTCTTCCGGGTCGACCATAAGTTCCAGCATTGCTTCTGAATACTCGAGGCGCGCCTTAATGAGTTCCCTGTTTTCCGCGTTTATGTTCGAATGCTGCTCTATCAGGTCGACAAGCTCTGTTTGCAGTTTTATTATGGCTTCGCGCTCGTTAGGCTCGACGAGACGTGTTATCGCGCTGACCGTAACATCGTTTTCTCGCATATCCAGTTCCTCTGTGATGCCTTTAACAAACCCGGCGCGTTTCCTATCCAAAGCGCCCAGCTTTGACAACTGGCGCAGCTCTTGCCGGACAATATTCTCAAGTTTCCCGGTATCGTCGCTGACAATGGTCAGCTGTTTTTCCCGGGACAGTTCAAGCATGCTTGAAAGCGCGGCTTTCTGGTCGTTAAGCAATGCGATCAATTCCTCGAACACTTGCTTCATTTATTTCGCTCCCGGACACCCTCAAGTATTTTTTCCGCTATTTTGTCGCTATCGACCCTGTATGTACCCTGACGGACGGCGGCGGCGATTTCGGCGATTCGCGCTTTTTCCTCCGGCGAGCGAAATTCGATCGCGTCTTTTGCCTCAGCCATCGCCTTCGAAAAGCTGAGCGCTTCCTCTGAGAATACGACTTCGTCACGTCTACCGGTTGCTTTAGTTTTTTCCGGAACCGTTTTCGCCGGCTGATAGCTCTTAATAATACTAGGGTTTGAAATTGGGTTAATTTTCATTATGTACACCTTCTTTTAACAATAGGGTTTGCTTCTTTATTTGTTCTGTACTTTGGCAGCAGCCTTGAAGTTGGCCGACTCATTTCTGTGGTGTTCAGGGGACACGTGCGTATCCATGCTTTTCTTCATTGTGACAGCGACTTTACCCTTGCAATCTTTGCACATCCTGCCTGTATTTATGGGTTTCTTGCACACTTCGCACAATAGCAACCCCCCTTCAACGCTTTCCGGGTCGTCGATTATCAGCCGTCCTTCTTTCATAAGAAACAGGATAATCTGCTTTGATACGCCTGTTTCCTCGGATATCTTGTCCATATTAGCGCGTTTGTTTTCATATATATAATCACGGACTGTTATGAAGTCCTTGTCTATCTTTTCAAGGCAATTGCCGCATATCCTCGCGCCGTAGCTTTGGAACGGTTTTTTGCAAAAGCTGCACTGAATGATATTCATCTGGCTTTTCTCCCCCAAAAAATCACGCGTTACCTTCTCATGTTATTCGCTATGCCTTCCATTTCGTCCGCCGTCGTCAGGGCGCGTGACGATAGTTGGAATGTCCTTTGCGTTCGGATAAGCCGGGTCATTTCTTCCGCTAAATTGACGTTGGATCCCTCGATCATCCCGCTTCTGACCGTCGCTCCGTCAGCGGGAAGCTTTTCGCCTGAGGCGGCGCTTTCGGCATAGTCGCCGTCTCCTACTGATAGTAACCCCGTTATGTTGCGGAATGTGTATACGCCGATTTTAACTGTAGTCTCTTCCTCAAACGCCGAGAAAGAGATCGTGCCGTCCGTATTAATGCTGATGGTATCCGTACCATAAGGTACTGATATCCTGTTACCGCCAGCGTCGAGCAAATATAACCCGTCGCCGTTAACTAGGAAGTCGCCGCCTTCTTCCACGCTCAAGCTGAATACGCCGTTGCGCGTATAGACGATGCTTCCGTCCCGGTCCCCAAGTTCGAAGAACCCCTCGCCTTCTATCGCCGCGTCAAGCGGCCTGTCGGTCCTTTGCATGTTGCCCACTGAGAAATCCTTCGAGACGCCCGCAACCATAACGCCATGCCCTTTTTGCTGGTTGCCGTCGGGCGACCTTGGCTTAGCGGGGACGATCCCCGCTGTATACAGCGCGTCTTTAAAGTCAAGCCTCACGCTTTTATATGCCGACGAGTTTACATTGGCCACGTTATTTGCTATTGTATCCAGGCGGTACTGCTGGTTTTTCAGCCCGGAAGCGGCTATCATCATCGCTTCGTACATTATCTTAATCTCCCAATATCGTTTACGGCTCTTCCGACCGTTTCGTCTATCATAGTAAGCATCCTCTGGTTCGTCTCGTATACACGGTAAACAGTCAGCATATCTACCATTTCGCGCCCAATATCGACGTTCGAGCCTTCCAGGAACCTTTGGGCTATCCTGTATTGGTTCGGCGTGGCTTGCGGCGCTTCCAGCGAGAAGTACAGGTTGCTGCCTTGCTTCCTGAGCGCATCGTTATTCGCAAACGACACAACTCGTACACGGTCGGCGTATTCGTCGCTGCCACCCATCCAAACGCCTCCAAGGGCGTCCACCGTGAAATCCATCCCGCCGACATATATGGGCCCGTTTTCACCGAGTAGGTAGTTTCCTTCTCCGTCAACGAGATAACCCAGGTCGTCAATGTAGAACGCTCCGCTTCTTGTATAACGCTCGCCGCCTGGTGTACGGACGACAAAAAACGCGTCTCCTATGATCGCCATATCCGTGTTGCGTTCTGTTCCTTCCAGATTTCCTTCGCTAAAATCGACATAGAGCTGGTCGATTTGCGTACCCATATTCATAGGGCCGGCGGGTGAGATACCCGAAACCCGTGTCTGCCCGACGACGTAAGGGTCATTAACGCGTTCAATGAGGACTTCATCAAAGCTGTGGGACACGAGGTGCTCTTTTTTATAGCCGGTGGTATCGGCATTTGAAATGTTGTTCGTAATATTTTCCATTAGCCTTCGTTGGAGCAGCATGCCTGTCCCAGCAATATATTGGCCTCTTACCATAGCTTTTTCTCTCCCATACTGTCGCGGTCCCAAAACCGCGCCGGAATATACGCGCAAGTACTTCTCCTACCTGCTTTATCGTGTTTTTTGCCTGTAACTTTACTGTTTGTCTCAAAAAACATAGTAAATGTTGATCGCCCCAGCCATTCTTCGTTACGGGCGAAGCAGCGGGGGCGCTTTATGCGTCTATTGTTGCGCGAGATGTTTACAGTTTAGAGGGTATCCAAAAAACTCGCAATGGTTACAGGCTCCGCACACAGGTTTTGGCGAGTAGCGCAAGTTTACACGTTGTACAAGTGCGTTGCCTGTAACCAACCTGTGTTTTTGGATACCCTCTGAACAGTTTCACGAGTTGTCAATATTTAGCGCTAGCCAAGCCGACAATCAATCTCACTTCATTTTGTGTTATCTCCAACTCTCCCGCTATCTGCACGTCTGACTTCCCTTGCGCGGCAAGCGTGAGTACCGCCTCGTTTCTGGTTTGCCTGGCTGACGTTTCCGGTTCGGTTGTATATGAACGCACCGTAGCGTCGTCTAAGAAACGCTTGAACTCGTGGCCGTTATCTTCTTTCATTTGAATATCTCGCAGACTACGCGCGCCGGATGTTTCTGTTTTCTCCGCGCCCGTTGTCGCTTCCCTCGCGCTAGGCAACATATTTTGGTTATACCCCGACGGCGGAGGCAGTTTTTTCAGTTCCGGCAGCTCCTCCTCTTTTTGTTTCGGCGGCGGAGTAACCGACAAGGCGGCAAGCAAAGACACATTGTCCATGTATTCCCTGATTTCATCTGTCGCGGCACATAGCTGATCGTTGAAATCCTCCATAGCGCCATTGACTGTCCCATATAGCTGCAAAAGTTTTGCCTCTTTTTCGTCAAGTAAGGCGCGCTGCTTTTTCGCGTTGGAAAAAAGCAGTTTACATATTATGGCAATAAAGCATATCAGCCCCGTCAGAAACAGCGCGAACGCGTAATATTCAATACCCATCCGGTACTTCCCCCATTTATATCATGATGTCTATTAGGTGGTTTTCAGGCGGGACAGCCAAATCCGATTCAGGATCGACATCCTTACCATCTTCGCGGCGCTTGCCCGGCTCCCCGTCTCCGCCGCCCCCGCCCCCGCCTTCGTAAACATCCGAACGGATCCTGTCCATGTCTGATTCCGACATTTTCGCGACCTTGGACCGCGCCTCCGCGACTGTCACCTTATCCTTAGCCGCCAGAAGGTCCTGCACCATCTCCGCCCTTTTGCTCATAGCGCTGGTTTCCCTGACATTGTCAGTCAGGCGGGATACCATTATCTGAACGTCCACGCCTTTAATCGACATACGCTACCGCCCCCACATGTCTTACTAAATAACCTTTTCCAATTTTGCCCGCATTTTCGCGAGGACTTTCGAGTGGATTTGCGACACTCTCGACTCGGTCACCCGCAGTATCTCGGCGATTTCCTTGAGAAGCAGCCCCTCATAGTAATACAGTGTGATGAGCAGTCTCTCCTTTTCCGGGAGTTCGTCAATTATTTCCGCCAGGAGCTTCTTCTCTTCCTTATCGAGCAACTCGTTCTCAGGCGTATTTTCCTCAAAGTTGCCCATTTCCGCTTCCAGGTTGGTCCCGCCTCCGAGGGCGTCTTCGAAATTGACAAGGTTGAACATATGGGTCTGATTTTGTATTTTGCGCACCTGGTTGACATTCATGCCCAGCGAGTCCGCAACATCTTTGTCGACTGGTCTGCCCAGGTTTTGGCCTTCATATATCTCATACGCGTTTGTTATCGCGCTTATCTTCTTTCTGAGGCTGGGGGACGCCCAGTCTTGCGACCGCATATAGTCTAGGATTTCGCCGCGTATGCGAGATACGGCGTATGTCTCAAACTTCACTTTGTGCTTGAGTTCGAATTTGTCAACGGCGTCGATGAGCCCCAGCATCCCGCAACTCACCAGATCGTCATATTCGTTGTAATTGTTGTATTTTGGCATCATGCGCCTTACGATCCATTTCACTAGATATCCATAATTTAATAGTATCTTATCTTTCGCCTCCATATCTCCCCCGTTCTTAAAGTCGCTCCACAAGCGGCTAAGATCTTCGGGGGATAGCTTGTGTTTCGCGTCGCCTATGTCAGCCACCGTTTTCACCATCCCGGAAATTATGGAACAAACCCTGCCCGGTTTGCGCCGGTCTTTCAGTCCCCTTCTATAATTATTGCAAAGAGCTTGTCAGTAGTTTTCCCTTTATAAGCTTTTGTTGCTCTGCCATCACATATTTTGATATATACTCGTTCATGTTTTTTGTCTGCCCAAAGAATTGGAAGCCGACGCTATTCATTTCGTTCCCGCCCCACGGGATAAATCGCGTTGCTTTGCCACAGATGAGAAACGGCAGCGTCTTTGCCTTTTGTTTGCTAAAGAATATCTTAAGTAGACGTTTTTCTCCCAGCTCGTATTCCTGCTTTGTCTGCAAACCTATCCCTGTGACGCTTATGTCCCTGCTTTTCGTGTTCTCAAGCACGGACATCTCACGGACGTCTCCATATCCAGTCAGTTTTTTCTCAATGTTCTCTTTATAATCGCAAATCTGCACATCCAGGTTCGTCAGCAGACGGAAAGCCCCCCGCCTTTGATCCTGCTCCGGTTTTGTCAGCATAAAGAGCAGGGCATAGCGGATCTCGTTTTTTTTCTCGAAGCCGGCTACCCTCATACGTGTGAGGTATCTGCCTGAATCTCGGTAGAAAATCAGCGCTACCTCGTCATTGACTTGGAGCGGCATCGGTACCCCCGCATATTTTGGCACGCCGACAAGGTAAAGTATATTGTCGATTATTTCCTCGACAGTCGCTTTGTAGACTCGCCCTCTGTCCCCTAACAGGTCGATTTTGTCCCCCACAAACAGCATATTTTCCTGACGCATATATCCTCAACCCTCCAAGTAAAACATTATTAATTGTTAATTTTTAATTGTTAATTGGTTAAGCTTCCAATAATTTGCTTTGCGATCGATTCGACATCGACGACTTCGATATCCTCTGGAACGCTCGTTCCTGTCGTTACATATGCCAGAGGCCGTTTTGTATACCAGCTCACATTCAAAAGCTGCCCTCGGAATTTCGTTTCGTCGAGTTTCGTTATCAATAGCTTATAATTGTCAATGAAATTATATGTATCAGCCATTTCTTTTATCGATGCGAACCCGGTCGAAGCGGATAGGCACAAGATAATATCCTCAGGTTTTAGCAATTGCGTTACTTTCATTATTTCATCCTTATGCTGCCCATCGTCTGGACGGTTGCCGGCAGTGTCGATGAAAATGACATCTCTGTCCGACATGCCCTCGCGGGCGGCTTGGAGTTCATCGGCTGAATAAACCACCCGAAGTGGGACATCGATTATATCAGCGTAAGTCTGAAGCTGTTCCCGCGCCCCAATACGGTATGTGTCCGTATTGATTATGCCGACTTTTTTCTTTTGCTTTACGGAAAAATCAGCGGCAAGCTTCACAATCGTCGTTGTTTTCCCGACGCCGGTCGGCCCGAGCATCAAAATGGTTTTTTGCGCAAATCTTTTTAGCACTATGGGTTCCGGCCTTCCAAGCTGCTCAGTGATTAAATGCTCCATTATCTCCGCCGCGCTTGTATCCGTCTGTTTGCGCAATATTTCTTCCGTTTGCTTCGCCAGCGAGTGAGCCAATTCTTCCCTGACCTGGTTATTTATCATTTTCAGCAACAGGTTCTGGACTTCCTCCGGATAGTCGTATGTAATCTCTCGCTTGACGAAAGCGAACTTTTCTATGAAACCGCTGAGCATGGTATCAATGGCGTCGATTCGATTATCGAGCTTCTCCAGTTGTTCGCTGCCGACTCCGTTAGGTTTGGCTTTTTTCCCCCTATCAGCTCCGCCGGCATTGTTTGCTTCGTTTAGTTTCTTCGCGGCAGGCGCTTCGGCCGGGTCGTACGCTACCATCACTTCCAGGACCGGCTTGCGGAGCAGGTTCTTAAGGCCTTTTTTCCGGACCTTCCGGCTGCTGAGTATCACGGCGTCAGATCCAAGCTCCTTTATAACGGTATCCATGGCTTGCTGCATATCTCTTGCGTGGTATCTCTTAACAAGCATTTATCATTATTCCCCCAGATAGGTTAAATCATTTAATTGTTTAGAGGGTATCCAAAAACTCGCAATGGTTACAGGCTCCGCACACAAGTTTTGGCTAATATTACTGGTTTCTATCAATGTACTAGTGCGTTGCCTGTAACCAACCTGTATTTTTGGATGCGCTCTGAACAGTTTTCATATTTTAATGATCCCTTCCGAATACACTTCCACGCTGTTTTCTATCTCATTGTACGACAAAACTGCAAGTTCAGGGGATACTTGTTCCGCAATCTTGCGAAATTGCCTTCTCACTAGCGGCGAGGTAAGTATAACAGGCGTTTTGCCTCGGTTTTTCATATTTCCAATTATCGCGCGAAGCTTGTCAAATATCGAATGTACCTGCACAGGTTCGATTGCCAGATACGCCCCGTGCTCAGATTGCTTTGTGCTGTCAATAATCAGTTGTTCGAGCGAAGGGTCTAGGGTAATTGCATAAGCCACGTCTTCCGGTATGAATCGCTTCGATATAGAACGCCGAAGCGCCTGCCTGACGTATTCTGTGAGCAGATCAGTATCCCGTGTCGCGCTTCCGTAGTCGCCTAGAGTCTCTATTATCGTCGCCATATCGCGTATTGGTACATTTTCCGATAGAAGGTTTGACAGGACTTTTTGTATCTCACCAAGCGAAAAGAGCTTTGGCACGACCTCGTCGACAAGCGCAGGCTGTGTTTTTTTCAGGTTATCGGTGAGCGTTTGCACTTGCTGGCGGTTGAGCAATTCATGACCATACCGTTTTATTATCTCAGTCAAATGCGTTGCGATGACGGATGGCGGGTCTACCGTCGAATACCCAAGCAATTCCGCTTCCTCGCGGTCCCCCTTGGGTATCCATAACGCGGGCAAGCCGAATGTAGGTTCTATTGTCTGTATTCCATATATCTCTTCCTCTACATCGCCGGAGCTTAGCGCGAGCAGATGATCCGCCATAACCTCGCCTTTAGCTATTTCAACCCCTTTAATCTTAATGGAATAAGCGTTGGCAGCCAGTTGGATATTATCGCGAAGCCTTATCGCGGGGACGATTATACCCATGTCGAGGGCGCACTGCCTTCTTATCATTACAACGCGGTCAAGAAGGTCGCCCCCTTGCGAGACGTCAGCCATAGGGACGATGCCATAACCGAATTCGAGTTCGATCGGGTCGACTTGCAGCAGCGCCGTAACGCTTTCAGGTTTGCGCTTTTCTTCCGCTGTGACCTCTTCGACTTCCTGCTCTTCTACGACCGCCGCTTTTTGCTGTCTGCTGTGGACGGCATATCCGGCAATTATCAAAGCTGCCGCCACAATCCACATTGGGATCGCGGGCAATCCCGGTACAAGGCTGATAATTATTATCAGCACCCCTCCCATGATAAGAGCATGGGGTTGCGCGAGGATCTGCGAAGCCATCTCGCTGCCAAACGTGGTATCCCTGCCGGAACGGGTGATTATTATGCCTGATGCCGTTGAGACAAGCAAAGCCGGGATCTGCGTGATAAGCCCGTCTCCTATCGTCGCCAAAGTAAATGTTTTCAGTATCGTTCCTATATCCTGGTCCATAGTTAACATACCGATGATTATCCCGCCAATTATGTTTACAAACGTAATCAATAACCCCGCAATAGCGTCGCCTTTGATAAATTTGCTGGCGCCGTCCATCGCTCCATGGAAATCGGCTTCGTGTTGGATTTTCTCACGGCGTTGACGCGCCGTATCCTCGTCGATGAGTCCGCCGTTCAGATCCGCATCGATAGCCATCTGCTTTCCCGGCATTGCGTCGAGCGTGAACCTCGCGCAGACCTCCGCGACGCGTTCAGCGCCTTTTGTAATGACCATGAACTGTACGATTAGGATTATCAAAAATGCTATGACGCCAACAGCGATATTGCCTCCAACGACAACTTCTCCAAATGTCCTGATAACTCTGCCCGCGTCCCCTTGATTTCCAAGGATGAGCCTTGTCGTCGACAGGTTGAGCGCCAGTCGGAACAAAGTTATAAACAACAGGATAGTCGGAAATACCGAAAAATCTACCGGGTCTTTGACGTAGAGGGAGAATAACAGTATTATTATGCAAATCGCGACATTTACGATGAGGATAAAGTCCATCATGAGCGTGGACGGCGGGAATATCATTATAAACAGGACCGTCAAAATCACAAGAGCGATCGTTATATCAGCTTTTTTCATTGCCGTACCTTCCCTTTTTGCCTGTATACGAATACAAGGATATCGGCTACCGCCTGGTACAGATCCGTTGGAATCTCTTCTCCGACTTCGGAAAGCGCGTAAAGCGACTGCGCCAGGGGCGGGTTTTCTACTATCTCCACATTATGCTCAATGGCGGTTTCTTTGATTTTTTTAGCGACGTAGTCCTGCCCTTTTGCGATAACTACAGGCGCTTCGTCCGTACGCTCATCATACTTGAGCGCGACGGCGTAGTGCGTCGGGTTGGTGATTACTACATCGGCTTCCGGTACCCTTGTCATCATGCGCATAACGCTCATCTGGCGCTGCTTTGCCCTTATCTTTCCCTTTATCGCCGGATCCCCCTCAGTCATTTTGTATTCATCTCGAACCTCCTGTTTTGTCATTCGGAGGTCTTTTTCGTACTTCCACCACTGATAAAGAAAATCAGCGGAAGCGACGAACACCATGACGAGACACATTTTTAAAGCCATTATAAACGCTTTTTCCATGATCAGCAGAAACGTCCCGTATACGTTCCGTCCGATGTATCCGGGGAATTCTTCGACCAGTTTTCCGTACTCCGAATAAGCCACGTAACCGACAAGCCCGATTTTCATCAATGATTTCAGAAGGGTTATGATCGTTTTCGCCGAAAACATCCGTCGAAACCCGCTGATTGGGCTTATCCGGTTAAGTTTCATCCCAAGTGTTTTCGTCGTGAACAGAAACCCAACCTGAACCAGATTTATCGCGATGCCTGCCAGCATTGAAGCGCCTAGCACCGGCAGTAACGTTACAAGCATATTCATCAACGCTCGCGAAAGTATGCCTTTGAGTTCATTAATATTCAAGCCACTGCTTGCGGGTACTAACGAATGTGCGCCCAGATGTTCCCGGTAAACCGCCATTAGCTTCTCAGTATACGAAGGCCAGATTATCAGGAGCAACCCAAACATAACAAGACAACAAAATGTGGCGTTGACCTCGGCGCTTTGCCTCACCTGGCCCTTTTCTCTCGCGTCTTTGCGCTTTTTAGGCGTCGCTTTCTCAGTCTTTTCTCCGCTCATCGCTTCTTACGCCCCGTTAAACGTTGCAAACATATTCCCGATGCTATTGAACATTTCAGTAAATATCCTGCTGCTAAATCGCGCAAATACGGGTACCGTAAAGGAAAAAACAGCTAGCCCCGCAAGCATTTTAAGCGGTATACCGACTACAAACATATGTATCTGAGGGACTGCCCGCATCATGACGCCAAAGGCTATCTCAAGCGTCAGTCCCGACGCCAGGATTGGAAGAGCCATCATAACGCCAAGCAGAAATGCCCGCGTAAATATCTCAAGCGCCACAATTCCCATATTCGGCGATATAGCCAGCGTCCCAATTGGAATGCTCTCGATGGTAAGGCTAACCATGTCGATAAGCCTCAAATGCCCGTTTACTGTAAAAAATATAATAAGCAACATGATGTTTAGGATGTTCCCCATCATTGGTATTTGAGTGTTGTTTTGCATATCGTAGACGTTTACAATACCGAATCCGATTTGCATGTCTATAAGTTGTCCGGCAGTAAAGGAAGTTATCGAAAAAAATAAATTTGTTACAAACGCAAGCGCTATCCCCAGAAGCAATTCGCTTGCGCACACCAGAGCAAATCCTACCAAAGTCGTATATCCCAATTCGGCTGTTTGTGGGAATATGATAAAAAATAAATAAGTCACGGCTGCGACAAATCCGATTTTCGCAAGAGCCGGTATATTGAGCCGGCCAAAAATCGGGGACGCAGTTATAAGCCCGCCGACTCTGAACAAAAGTAGGACGAAATAGTCCGCGCTTCCTAGAATTGCGTTTATCATCGTACCCATCTACTCGCCCCTTTAACGCTTTATGACGCAATCATGTTGTTTATCGATTCAAATAACCTTGTCACAAAGCTATTGATCGTGCTGAATATAAACCCGCCAAACACCAGTAGCGAGAGCATCACGGCAACAATCTTCGGCACAAAAGCAAGCGTTTGCTCGTTAATTTGCGTAGTAGCTTGGAATATCGAGATAATCAGCCCGACGGCCATTGCGACGATTAGCACTGGCGCCGCGCAAATCACCACTGTGGTGACCGCCTGCGTGAGTATATCTATTACGACGCCCTGAGAGATCATGCAGTCTCCTCCTAATAAAACGTCTTGACCAGTGAACCGATTATGAGCTGCCATCCATCCACCATCACAAACATAAGGACCTTAAACGGAAGAGAAATCATAGCCGGCGGGAGCATCATCATACCCATTGCCATCAAGGTACTAGCGACAATCATATCTATTACAATAAAAGGAATGTATATAATAAATCCTATCCAGAAGGCGTGTTTGATCTCGCTTGTCAGAAACGCGGGGATCAGCACGCTGTTCGGTATCGACGCTTCGTCCTGATATTCCGTATCAGTTAAATCTGTAAAGAAATTCAAATCGCTGTCAAAAACTTGGTCAAACATAAAGTCTCGTGTCGGTTCCATCGCTTTTTCGATAAACTCGTCCTGGCTGATTTCCCCCTGCGTAAACGGAGTGTAGGCGTCGTCATAAACTCTGGTAAATACGGGATGCATCACGAAAAAAGTCAGAAATAGCGCAAGCCCGATGAGAACCTGGTTCGGTGGCGTCTGCTGCATACCCAGCGCGTTGCGGGTAAATGACAAAACGATCAATATCCGGGTAAAACCCGTCAGCATGAGGATTATTGACGGCAAGAGCGTAAGGACAGTGAGTAATACTATTATATCTACCGTCTGGGTGTTTTCTCCGAAGAGCGTTGATACGATGTCTCCAAGCGTTCCTGTCATTCTTTTCCCTCCGGGCTGACATACGCCGGATCGCCGGCGATGCCCCCCATCCTCCCGTCAGCTTGAACTCGGTCAGGTTGCCCGGCCCCGTCTGTTTCGGCGGCTTTTCTCATGCTATCCGCAAATCCCTCCCCGCCCTCGCGCTCGCGTTCGCTGTTTCCACGCCGCCGCGTCGAGTTTCTCAGAAATGAGGCGAGCTTTTTTACAATTTGGTCGGCAATCCTAACTCCGGGCGTCATGCGAAATGCCAAAGTTTCGCGGTTTTCCTCCTGGTTTTCAGCAAATTCCAACGCGTTAAGCGTATCGATGAGCGTCATTGATTGATTCGTCACACCTACGACATAGACCTTTCCGGCTATCTCGACAATGCAGAAGCTCTTGTCCTTCGAGATAGCGAAACGGTCTATAAGGTTGATGTTCTTATTTCTCAGCTTGCCGCGACCTCGCCCCGACGCTTTTACACTGATAAACCACGTCGCGTAATAAGCGGCTACGATTATTAAGACAATTCCGCCTAAACTAAGAGTTACTTGTAAAGGATCCATCCGCTACTCCTTGTTTACACTTGCATCCGCATTATCTCATTATACGCGTCGATCACTTTGTTTCTTAACTGCAGCGCCAGATTCAGCGAGAGTTCCGCTTTTTGAGCGTCCAGTAGCAAACCTGACAGATCATCGCTGTTTCCGACGAGCAGCTCAAGCGCCGACGCTTTGTCGGCTTTATCGGCTAGCCCCGCCGTTGTGAAGGCTTCGCTAAGTATGTTAGCGAAACTGTCCGGCGACCCATCCGTATCCAAGATGTACTTTGAACTTAATGGTGTCGCCTCAGTTGGCGAAAGTATATTTACCAAATCTGATGAAAGTGGGGTTAAGTTCATATAAATCTCCTTAAGATACTATTTCCCGAGTTCAAACGTCTTTAACGCCATATCTTTAAACGCGTTGAGCGCTGTGATGTTCGCCTCGTATGCCCGGTAAGCGGACATCATATCCACCATTTCCTGGACAACCTCTACGTTTGGCATCCGTACATATCCGTTTTCGTCCGCATCAGGGTGGGAGGGATTATAGTCGTACTTAAATTCCGACATATCCGTTCCTATCTCCAACACCCGCACGCCGCCGGACGTCATTTTTGGCTTGTTGAAGAATTCCGCGAATGCCGTATCATTTGTTTTTTCCTGGAACACCACGTACTTTCTACGGTATGGCTCACCGCTGGAAGTCCGTGTCGTATTGCTGTTGGCTATGTTTTCAGTTATGACTTCCATGCGTAATCTTGTCGCCGTCAGCGCGGACCCACTGATGCTCATAGAATCGAGAAATGACATGTTATCGATCACCTTCCTTCAGATATAGCGGCGCTCAGCCTTCTGATCTCGCTGTTTAGTTTTTCCATCAATGTGTTATAATACAGGCTGTTTTGAGCCATCTTAATATTTTCAGATTCAATATCCACATTGTTCCCGTCCATTCTCATAGACAGATCTTCGCGTTTGGTTATCCGGGTTTCAAAAGTCGGCGTTTCGCCTACGCCAATATCTATGTGCTTCGGATGCGTCTTCACTCCCTTAAATCCGTTGTTTTGCTTCGAGCGTTCCAAATGCGCGCTAAACTCCACGTCAGACGCTTTGAAACCTGGCGTTTCTACGTTCGCTATATTGTTTCGTATCACCGTGTTTCTTACCCACGCCGCTGACAATCCATTTTGAATGACGTCGAGCGGCATAAACATTTTATCCCACATAGCAAACCCCTTCTTTAGTGATCAAAGCTAGCTGTGTATAGTCTCCAGTCAATCCCATTTCTCCAGAAAGTATATCACGGCCAGCGTAATATGTCTATTATTTTGATGATTTTTTTTACATTATTATCAATTCATACAACTCTTTGGTATATTGCCGGGGCGATTTGTTTGAAGTTCCCACTGATTCCACCAAGCGTTTCGCTCAGCCCAATAAATAAGTATCCCCCTATCTCCAAAGCGTCATGAAACCTCTTGGCAAGGGCGGCTTTCGTTGGGGTATCAAAATAAATCATTACATTTCGACAAAAAATAATATGGAACTTTTTCCGAAACCTGGTGAATTCTCCCATTAAGTTAAATTGGCTGAACACTACTTCCTTAGCCATTATATCTTTGACCCTATACTCAGCCGGGCCGATCTTAGTGAAGTATTTGTCTTTCCATGATTTGGACAGGTTATCGAAGTGTTCTTCCGGATAGATGCCGTTCCTTGCTATCTCAAGAACTTTTATGGAGATATCCGTAGCCAGCACAGTAGTGTCCCACTCCGCTTTCTTTAACCCAAACCATTCGTTGAGAACCATCACAGTTGTGTACGCCTCCTCACCGGAGGCACAACCTGCGCTCCAAATTCTCAGGTCGCGGTCGTTGATTTTTGACGTCCACTGGGGCAGCGCAACTTCCTGCATGAACTTATAATGCGCTTCTTCGCGCATGAAGTAGGTGTAGTTTGTGGTCAGTTTTGTCATCAGCGTATTGATTTTCGCGCCGCTTTTATCGCTTAGGGCATCATTTATATACTCGTGGAAGTTTTGATACCCTTGCTGGTTAATCAAGCTTGACAGGCGTCCTTCTATTAATGCCTTCTTTTTTTCGAGATTAACGCCAAAATTTGTTTTTACATAGTCGCGGAGCCTGAAAAAATCCTGGTCTTCAATATGCATAGTTTGCTCTCCAATCAGCGCCTTACTTCGAACTATCCACATACACTTCAAAAACTTTATACACGTCGATCAGTTGTTTGACTTCTTGATCAGTTATACCAACAGCCTTAATAAAGTGGTTCTTCATGGGGTTGCCAGTCGTCTTTGGGGGATCCTGCAAATTTTCGTCACCAATGTTTGAGACGTCCTGCACTCCGTCTACAAGTATACCAACGCTCATATCATCCATACTAAGTACGATAATACAGGTCTTATCGGTATACACGATCTCGCCATGGCCAAAACGCATCCCCATATCGATCACCGGCACTACCGTACCGCGCAGATTGATAATTCCCTTTACGTATGTATGGGTATGGGGAACCAGCGTTATCTCCTGGACGCTAATTATTTCCACCACATAACTGATTTCAATGCCATATCCTACGTCGCCAACAAGAAAAGTCAGATACTTCCCTTGCATTACATCTTCCGGCGCTAAATCGATATCCGTTATATCCTGTGTCCTGTTCATTACGCTTTGCATATTATTCACCATCCTATCAATTTTTCATAATTACATCACAACTGTTCAGAGGGTATCCAAAATCTCGCAATGGTTACAGGCTCCGCACACAAGTTTTGGTGAGTAGTACAGGTTTTCACCGCTGTACCAGTGCGTTGACTGTAACCAACCTGTGGTTTTGGATGCCAACTGAACAGTGTCATTACATCACATCATCAAATCCATCAAAAGCCCTCTGATGTCGTCGACCCTATTTAGTATTTCAATTCTATCCGCATGATCCTTCATTACTTCCCTTCCGAGTTTGTGAAGCTTATCATCAATAACGCGCACTGTAGCTATATAGCGGTGCCTACCTCGCGACGCGTATGCGTCCTCTCTGCGAAACGAATAACCATTGCTGACTATTTCCCCGATGAATTCCTGTATTAAGCGCCGATATTTTTGATATTCTTTGACGTCTACCCTATCAGTAAGCCGCTCGCCTTGCTCATCGATGGCTTTTTTCATCTCTTGTATGCGGGCTGCGTACATTTCCTTCGACAAATCAGTCAAAGCCCTGCGAAAAGTCGTCGGTTCAACCGCCTTTATCCCTTGTTCATTTGTCCCTCTTCCAGAGAACCAGCTTGATTCCGCCCTTTTAACATTGGAAGATACTTTCACGCTCATGTCGTCCTCACAAACTTCTATCGAACAACTCCGGATCGTTCGGCATATCCAGGGTGTACAGTTCCAGACTTTTTCGGATCAGATTAAGCCGCCCTGCCCGCTTGGCATAGTTCCCTGCCTTCTCTTTTGCCGCTTCCCCGTTTTGCGCGTTTTGCTCAGTACACCCAGTTATCAAATCCTGCCTACGCGCCGCCGCTTCCTCGATCGCATCGATCTTTCCCTTGCCCTCGATATCCGCCAACAACGCGTAAGATTGCATCAGGATATCTGATTCCTGATGCAATCCGTTTATTCTATCTATGAGTTCCAGTCTTCTGTCAAGCGAACCGCCAAACGTATCTACGTCATCCTGAGCGATCATTTCAGACTGTTTCCCAGTCAACTCGTACATCTCGACAAATAATTCAATTTCTTGCCCGAGCAACTCCAACAGCCGTGTTTCCTGATCCTGTGAAAAACCGTTCATGCCTGATTCTCGCTCAAATTCACGCTTCCCTTGTTTGTCGAACATATCTCTTTCCATACTTCCCTGATATTGTCAACCATTTCAATAATTAGAACCAGTGGCTCTACGTCTTTATTTATATTCGCTTCCTGGAGTTTTCTTAGCATAAACTCATACATTTTTAGTAGCTCTTCCGATATACCGTAGTTCATATCCAAGCTATTTATAAGTTCCGACACTATATCCTGCGCTTTCATAAGATGATTATGCGCTCTAGCGATATTTTTCTTCTCAATGTCCCTACGGCCTAAGATTATATTCTTTTTCAACGCGTCGTATAGCATCATGATCAAGTCCCCGGAGCTGGCAGTCAATACATCCTGGCGGCGGTACGCCTCCTGCGGACTCGAAGTAATAACCATTTGCTGCATATAATACTGTCCTCTTAAGTGAAAATGTCCTATTTGTTGACACCTAGCATTGAGTTCATCCACTCGCCCTGTGATTGGAGTTTCGAGAGCGCAGTTTCCATCGCCGCAAATTGTTTGTAGAGTCTATCTTCCTCTGCGTACATCTTCTCTTGCATCTTTGTCATCTGGTCATTGGTGCGTCTTATGGAGTCTTCCAAACTTTTCAGTGTGTATGGTTGGCTCTTTGTTAAGTAATCGCCCATAATGCTATTCACGCGCCAAAGTAGCCCCGTGTTTTCATCCGTGCCAGCAAAAACTTCGGCGACCCTGTCCGGATTGTCTTCAAGCGCGGCAATAAGCTTTTTTTCGTCAAGGATTATTTGACCGCCAGTATCGTTGAAAAAGTTTCCTGTCGTCAGCCCTATTTCACTTGGCGACAGTCCCGCGCTTTTCACGCTCTCAAACAGCGCGTTGCGTAACGACGATGCTAAAGTCTGCAATCCTGTGTCGTTTTTCAATATACCTTTTTTCGCGATTGCTTCCCATTCGGCGATTTGTTTATCCGACATAACCGATTTTTCTTCGTCCGTTAGAGGTTCGTATAAGGATTCCGCGCTGGTTTTACGCTCTTTGACCAGCCCTTCTATCCTCTTTATAAGGGAATTATATGCTTCAATGAAGTTTTTTATCTTGCTTAGCGCCTCGGTCGTGTCGCGCTTAAGCGTAACTTGGATATCCTCGCTCGCATCTCCCACGTTGTTGACGGTTCCGTTGGTCGTTTTGTTCAAGGTAATTTTGATACCTCTGAAATTAAACGTGTTCGTATCGCTTTCGACCCATTCGCCGTTAATCTGCACCCTGGCTTTTGTTCCTTCAGATTCCACCGATCCCGCCAGCCCGTCAAGCCCGAACACGCTGAAAAAGTTTCCGTCCTCCTCGCGCTGAAGGTCGCTTGCCAGTGAACCTCCAATGTTTTTGGATTCAAGCGTGAACTTATCGGAAAGACGGTCGTAACTCATTGTCACGTTTGCGCCGCTGTTGTTTATCTTGCCCATCATACTCGATATCGTATCGTTTTCGCTCAGTTCGATCGAAGCGCCGTTTATTTTGATCGTCGCGTATCCATTTTCATCAAAATCAATCTTCCCGCCGCCGCTAAATGTGATATCTCCCAGCTTATCCGATAATTGGAACCCGCTCCCCGACGCAGAAACGCTCCCTGCCGAAGATACGTTCGCGCCTTTGGCAAGACTCTCTATTTTTCCTATAGTCAACGTCCCGGTAACAGAGTCCGTCGTCGATGATATCGTAACAGCGTCGGCGTTTTTGCCTGTGAGGCTTGCGACGGTCGAGTTATAGATACTTTTGTTCATCATTGATGAACTACCCAGTGTACTTAAAAAAGTATTTCTGATACCGGTAATTTGTTCCTTGACACTATTTAGTGTTTCCTGTCTCCATTGCAAAATAGTTCTTTTGCGCAATTGCGCGTCGATCCTTAATTGGTGAATCTTCATTGTTTGCTTGATTATACTTTCGGTATCCAAACCGGAAGACAATCCCATCATCCTTGTCGGTGATGATCTGTATAATGGGTTTATTGCCACAACGATCACTCCTTAACATGTATTTCCATTATTCGCGTATAGGCGATAGTGACACTCTGTAAGTATTTTCGGAATTTTCTTTTACTATCTTTACATCTTTGTTTACAACTTTTTGTGATATCTTTTTAATATTCTGTTGAGCGCGTCAATATCCGCCGTGTTTTTGCCGGACCACACTCCAAACGCGAACTCAATTATAGCCCGCGCGCCGAGCGTAGTCCCAGCGTTCCGGCGGATCCTTTCGATAAGGCGGTTGACTATCCCTTGCGTGTTTTTCTTACGGAGTCCCACCAGCAATATAGCGAACACTCCGTCCCCCGCATATGACGGTATATCTGTTTCACGCAAAGTCGCGGTTATGGTTTTCGAGGCTGAGCGCAACAGTTCCTCCTGCCCCGCCCTTCGCGCGCCGTCGGATTGCACTGAAATGGCTATGAAAGCCAATGTGCCGCCCAGTCTTTGCTGCCTGTACAATTCCCGTGACGCCGCCTTTCGCATTCCGACCAAGCTGAGCATATTATATTCCGGGCATAATTCGGCATAATACTCCTCCCACCGTTTTGCGGCGTCGCTTTTCAGTTTTACTTCATATCTTTCATCAAACGCGCGCGTCAATTCGCCAACGCTGTTATACCCTAGAAATACTTTCCATCCCCCGGTTTCGTATATAACGATTTTTTCAACGCTGTCCGACCGCGTTTCTCCTTTTTCTAGGTCGTCTTCCGTGACTACCACGCGGAATTTGCGCGCGCATACTGTTCTCCCGTCATTGAAGCATACAGTTGAAACCGGCATTCCGCCAAATATTCTAAACCCCCGCATCGGAAAAACCCGTGCTACCGATTCCCGCCACTCTACAAAGCTATCCAGAGTGCTGGATTTTTGATCATACGCGCTAAGGTACTCATATGCGTCGGAATAATCAAAAGCGCATATCGCCTTGAAATAGCTACGCAATACGGAAAAAGCCTTCCCTTCAGCTTCCTTGCCCGTTATGTGTGAATCCTCGGTGCAAGTCTGAGCGTCTGGTTTGACGTTGCTACCCGTTGGACGCGCGTTATACTGGCGCTCTCGGATTTTCACTTCACGTTTGAGCTTGTCCCGCAGGACTGTGTAAGCGACGTTTATGCGCTTCATAAATTCCTCGGATCCCGGATCGTCGCTGACGTCGGGATGGTGTATACGGCACAGCCTTCTGTACGACGACGTGACGTCGGCTATGCCCGCGTCGATGCTGAGGCCAAGGACCCTGTAGTATTCAAGAAGGTTGCTCATTTGCGCCAAACAATAAGCCTTGGTCGACAGGCGGGTCATGGATCCAGTACTTAACGCTGTTATTTAGGGAATTTGCGCCGTATATGCTGGTGATATGGGTATAGTTTGTAACTATCCTGCCGGCTTGGGCGACCGTGACGCCTCGAACAGGGTCATATTCACCGTTCCGTGACGGGCAAACAATCTGTACGTGCCCCATCCCCCCGGCAGTTGTGACTGCAGGTATTCCCCTATTTGCGCTCATTTGCGCCGTTTCGGCATCAACTTCCCGCCATCCGTAAGTTGCGCCATGTTCGTTTAACCATTGATCCATGGCCACCGCTCCCATTGATTTTGCGCCCTTGATATCGGGATAATCGCGTGGCTGGCCCGTCAGCGGATCTGTATAGAGAGGTATTTGCGCACCCATAGCGCTTGTTACGTCCGAGACAAATATATTACAATATGTGTTTCCATTGCGGAACGGCTTGTAACGCTCCGCGTAGTCAACGTGGAATTGTTCGATCACCGCGCGGTAGCGCTCAGGGCTTCTTGATTGCAAATCGCTTGTAACCACCGGGATCGCGGGCTTCCAGTGTTCTACAGGCACTATGGCCCCTCCGGTTCCCAATAAGTTTTGAACGCCTGTGTTGAATACGCCTTTATCTATCGTATCCAGAACGTATGGATCATATTCGGAAGACATAACATCGTTTCGCAAAGTCTCCGCGTCGCCTTGTATTTGCGTCAGCATCGAAGCCATCAACTGCATGAGCATAGCAAACTCGCCGTCCTGGTTTGACTGCATAATCATACATAGCATCAAGATAGCCGAATGCGCGTCGTCTATCTGGCCCGAGGAGACGGCTTCCATTATCGCTTGTTCTACTTCTTGGTTTTGGATCGGAAGATACCCCGCCGATATTCCAGGTATCTCTAGCATCCCGGGTATCCCTTCACCCGCCGCGATACCCGCGTTTTTTTTCGGGTTTCCCATCGCTCCGTCCAGTATCGTCTGAAAAGCCGTCCCGGGTCGCGACGCTTCCATTGTAGCGGCTGCTTCCCTGGCGATATCAGTATATCCGGCGACGTTGATCCCTGTCGCTATATTAGTGTTTATCATTTAGCCTTATCTTCTCCCCATATTTTTGGTTGATTTCGCCAACATACGCCAAAATTTTCGCGACAGCTTCATATAGTTCGGGCGCTATTTCGTCGCCCACGCTTACCTTCGATAGCACTGATGATAGGCTTGGGTCAGCAAGTACAGGTATGCCTGATCCCTTTGCGACCTCTACGATTTTCTTGGCCAGATACCCCTCGCCGAACGCTGATAGGATTGGCACGTTGTCTTCTTCGGGGTCGTAACTGATCGCGGCAGCCCGGGTTATTATTTTATCGCTTCCATCTTCGTCCATAGCAGCTTCTCTTCCTTATGGGACAACCCCCCGACCCCCTTCGCGCGCGAAGGGGGCTTAGGACGGGGAAATTGGTACGCGCTCCTTGATCACATTGCTTACATACAAAAACTTAGAGTCATCGCCAATTAGTGTGGGTTATCCTTGCCCCCTTCGCGCACGAAGGAGGTGCCGTCCGCAGACGGCGGGGGTTGCCCCTATATAGCGAAGTCTATCATCCCTTTTCGTTCGCTCAAGTATCTATTGAGCGATATCAGCGCCGTCAGCGGCGTCGTTTCCTTCATTTTATGATTAATATCTAAATTGACCAACTTGAACCCGGCTTCTGCGAGCATTTCGTGCAACAATACGGAATTCTCGCTGAAATACTCCTTCTCCTCCTTGGCGCGGACATCCATTTGAATTGAAACATCTCTGTTCCTGAAGTTTATCAGCGCTTCCCAGTGGCCCATGTTTTCCAGTTCCAACGCCAACAATACATTGACGTTTTCCGGATCGACTCGTTTTACGTCTTTTCTCTTAAAAACATATAGTTCAGCTGTCTTTCGCATCTCCCCCATTATCACAGGAATTTGTGCGTAAGCAAACTGATCCAGGTTGCTGAAGAGCCGCGCACGATCCAGAAGGCGACGTGTTTGCTCAAGCATTGCTTGTTTTGGCAATGGGGCGCGGCGGGATATCTCTTCTTCGATGAGCGCCAACCGCGCGTATAATTCTTCTCTGGCGTTTTTGAGCCGACGCCCGCTGTCTCTATCGTCTCTTTTTATATTGATAAATAGTTTGTCTAAAAGCGCGGCGAGGTTCCCGTCATTCGCGCTTAACGTTTCTACGTTGTCTTCGGATATTCTGAGCAGCATTTCTGAAAATCTTCTAAGTATCGGCGTGGGCGTATCGCGAAACTCGGGCAGCTCAGACAGGAACTCTACGATCATCCTGCCTGTCGGCGCCGAAGCGGGTGCGTCTGGCAATGTCGGTTCGCGCTGTCCCTCCGTAATAAATTGCCGAATTGCTCCACTGTCGGGCGCAACGTTACTTTTCTCAGTGTTCCTCTCGTCTTCTATATCTAAACCTTGTGTATTTTCCAAGCTTCCCGCGTTTTTCTTTTGAATATCCGCTTCATGCCTTTGATTGCCTCTTTCCACAGCATAATCAACATGCGCGGTGTTTCCGTCAACCCTCACGAGCCAGTCCGCCAGCGGCGCCTCGGGAAATCGCGCGATCCCGACTTGATGTGTTGGCTCAATAGGCGAATAACTGTCTATAGATCCCATATCAATAAAAGAATGCGAAGCCGCATTTTCTATTTTGCGAAACGGTTGCTTATCGTTATCATCAACATACAGGCTGCCCCAATTAGTCTGTCCCGGTTGATCCATGAGCTTAAAGAGGCGCGCAAAGATGGCATCCATCTTTTCGCCGCCTGACAAATAGGCCAACGCTGACCTAATCAGATCCTCATCGCCTGAAAGTCCGTTTGAAGCCAAGAACGCCGCCTCGTCCAGCGTCATCGAAGGGTATCTCTCTATCAGCTCCCGCATCGCGTGCGCTGTTTCCACATTAACGGGTATATTTAGTTCTTCAAGTTTGCTTATCAATGTCGCTAGGTTTTCATCTGCAAACGTGCCTGCTTGTCCAGACTTCCCGTCCACGTAGTCCTGAACATATCCCGGGATTTCGCCGTTATCGATAATAGATAATGAGATAACTTCGCCTTCTTTTCCAGAAACCTCAAGCAGTATCTTTACTCCGGGCAACAGGTTTAACCCCTCGCCTAGCCTTGCCCTGACAATTTGCCCATTGTCAGTTTTCATCACGATATGGCTTTTCCCGTCTCCTGACATAACAAGCGCTTCGATCCTGTCCCCGGTTTCAAGCGAGTCCACAAACAACGCGTCCGCTTTAGCGCCGGATCGCAATCCGCCTTGCTCATGAATCAGCGCCCTATCAACCTTCACTGTTCCCCGCCCCCGCTATGCATATTCCAGAAGATAATGAATAGGTGGAAATATTGTTTACTGTTCAGAGGGTATCCAAAAACACAGGTTGGTTACAGTCAACGCGCTGGTACAGCGGTGAAAACTTGTACTACTGGCCAAGACTTGTGCGCGGAGCCTGTAACCATTGCGAGTTTTTTGGATACCCTCTGAACTGTTGCGAAATATTGTTTAATTTTCCACTTAATTTATCGATAGAAAATGCCGAAACTTTATATTAGGGCCTGCGTTCATATGAATTTTAGATTGGAAAACTGATATGATATGAGTGTAATTGTTGTTGGAATGGCGGATCTTAAGATCGCTAAGCACCCCGACATCCTGACTACTTTAGGCCTCGGTTCTTGTATAGGCATTACTCTTTACGACGCGGCTAAAGAAATCGGCGGGCTTGTTCACGTCATGCTGCCTACTTATAAAGGATTCGAAGGGCAGAATACCGCAAAATTCGCCGACTCTGGGATAATAGAACTAGTCAACCAACTGGCCCATCTCGGCGTGTCCCGCGTCTCGCTTGTAGCAAAAATCGCGGGGGGCGCGTATATGTTTGGCATGTCTCAAAACAACGATATACTAAAAATAGGAGAACGTAACGCCGCCGCGAGCATAACGACGTTGAAACACCTCGGCATCCCGATAAAAGCCAACGATACTGGGGGTACGCATGGACGCACCATTGAGTTGTATATGGATACCGGGGCGCTGAAGATAAAGACCGTCGGGTTTGGCGTAAAATTTATATAGTTACCAATTTTGTTATATATATAGGAGGAAAACTAATGGCAAAGGTCTTAATCGTCGACGACGCCGCGTTTATGCGAATTTCAATTAAGAACATGTTAACGAAAAACGGTTACGAAGTCGTTGGCGAAGCTGAAAATGGCGCGATAGGCGTGGAAATGTACAAGGAACTTCAGCCCGACATAGTCACAATGGATATAACTATGCCGGAAATGAGCGGTTTGGACGCCCTCAAAGAAATCACAAAGCTCGACCCGCAGGCGAAGATCGTAATGGTTTCCGCAATGGGTCAAGAGGCAATGGTGCGCGACGCCATCGTGTCAGGAGCGAAGGGGTTTATTGTCAAACCCTTTAAAGAAGATGGTATTATCGCCGCGATAAAGAAACTTGGTTAGCTGCATACTCAACTTCAATAATAACTGTGACCCATAACAATTTAACGGTAGGTGAAAACAATGCGTGAACTAGACCCCATGCTTGACGTGTTTATTTTTGAAACCCAACAGCTTTTGGAAACACTTGAGGAAACCCTTCTGCAGAGCGAGAAGGATAAGGATTTGACCGACGACCATATAAACGAAATATTCCGCATAATGCACACAATAAAAGGCTCCGCCGCCATGATGACGTTCGAGAACCTTGCCAAGCTAGCGCACGCCCTGGAGGACATGTTTGACAAGATCCGTGCGGGTAAAACGCGTAAAGGCGCCGATGTGATCGACGGCGTCACAGAACTTGTGCTTGCGGCTTCTGACAATTTCAAAGCGGAGATCAATAAATTATTAGGCGGTGCCCGTTCAGACGGTGATTTCGGCAACCTTATCCTCAAAATACACAAATATCTTGAAGTAATTATGGGGCCCGCGCAAGTTGGCGCGGACGGCGCGAGCGTCGACCCAATAGCCGATGACGCAGACCTAAACGATTATGGCACGCCGTTTTACAAGATCAAGATAAACTTCGACCCTGGATGTCAGATGGAAAACATGCGCGCGTTCGGCGCCGTGAATACGATCGCCCCACATTGTCAGAGAGTTATCCACACTCCTCCCGACTTGAATGATAGCGAAGCATGTAACGAAATCATAAACAACGGGCTAATTATGTATATCCAATCAGGTGAAAACCCGGATGTACTTAATAAAATCATCGATGAAGTTATGTTCCTCCAAAGCTCGTCGCTTATCCCTCTCGCCCCCGACAGCGAGGAATTGCCTCCGTCGATGCGAGTCGCGCCGCCACCACCACGCGAAGATGAAAAAGCCGTGGTCGAGAAACCCACGGCGGAGATCAGCGCGAAGCAAAACTTCATCAGCGTTAACGTCAATAAGCTTGACAAACTCATGAACCTGATGGGCGAAATCGTCACAACGGAATCAATGGTCACGAAAAATCCCGAGGTCGCGAGCCTTCATATAGACTCGTTCGAGCGCAGCAGCCAGGAACTCAGAAAGCTCATCAACGAGCTTCAAGACATCGTCATGTCTATCCGTATGCTGCCTGTGTCTAATTCTTTCCAAAAAATGCACCGCATTGTCAGGGATGTTAGCAAAAAAGTCGGCAAGGAAGTCGAACTCGTGCTTATTGGAGAGGAGACCGAGGTCGATAAGAATATTATAGATACGCTCTCAGACCCACTCATGCACCTTATCCGCAACGCGGTCGACCACGGTATTGAGATGCCTGACGCCCGCGTCAAAAAGGGCAAATCCCCCGCTGGAAAAATCACATTGGAAGCGCGCAACGCGGGTGGCGACGTAGTGATTATCATCACCGACGACGGTCAGGGGCTTGATCGAAACGCGCTTATTAAAAAAGCCTTCGAAAAAGGCCTCACAGCAAAACCTGAGCACGAAATTTCCGATAAAGAAGCTTATCAGATGATTTTCATGCCCGGTTTTTCAACGAATGCGGAAGTCACAGAGTTTTCGGGGCGCGGCGTTGGTATGGACGTGGTCCGGCGTAACATCGACAAAGTCGGCGGCAACATTTCGCTTGAAAGTGTCCCTGACCAAGGTATGACGGTGCAAATCCGTATACCGCTGACCCTGGCGATCGTCGATGGCATGAAGTTGCGTGTCGGCAACCTGATATTCATCGTCCCGATGCTTTCGATACAAGAGTCGTTTAAACCCAATGAGGGCGACGTCTTCCTCGATCCGGACGGCAGCGAAATGATCATGATACGCGGGCAGTGCTATCCTGTAATGAGGCTATATAGGATTTTCGACATAAGCCCTGATTTCAACGCGCTCGACGATGGCATCCTCATTATGATTTCAACCGATACAGCCACGTTTTGCCTCTTTGTCGATGAACTGATTGGCGAACAGCAGGCGGTTATAAAGCCGCTTCCAGACTATATCCAAAAGCACAACGTTGGCATGCATGGGATTGGCGGCTGCGCCGTTCTAGGCGACGGCTCGATCAGTCTTATAATAGATATTAACAGCCTAGTTGCGGATTAGTCTACTAAAATGGAGCATAACACTTGCACGCCTTCGCCTCTGCCAAAAGGGGTCAGACCTTCTCCGGATGTCGCAGTTATCCCGACATTGTCCTTCCCTATTTGCAGCAATTCTGCTATGTTTTCGCGCATTTGAGGTATGATAGGGGATATTTCAGGGACCGCGCATTCAATGGAGAATGAAACGTTGGATACTTTTCCTCCAGCTAAATGCTTCAGCGCTTCCTTTACGTACTCGGCGCTTGCTGTAATGCCATCTTCAAAACACATTTTGTCGGCTATTTCCCCCAAAATGTTAACGCTCGTAACTCCGGATATCGCGTTTGTCAAAGCGTGCAATACGACGTCACCGTCACTGTTAGCGCTAATAAACAAATCACTATCGACAGCCACCCCTCCTAAGACGAGTTTTTTTGTTCCGCTAGGATCAAAACGGTGGCTGTCTTGACCGATTCCAACTTTCACTCTAATCCTCCAAATATAGCTAGTCGTTATCTACTAATTGTTAACTGTTAATTGTTAATTGTTAATTGACTAATTTCTTCCATCAAAACACTGATTATACGCGATTCTTCGACTTTTCTGAAAACTTTGCCCTTTTTAAAAATAACGCCGTATCCATCGCCGCCGGCAATCCCGATATCCGCGTCCTTCGCCTCGCCCGGGCCGTTAACAGCGCAGCCCATTACGGCGACGCGGATGTTTTTGTTTATGCCCGCGCAACGTTTTTCGACCTCATCCGCAATAGATATTAGGTCGATCTTCGTTCTGCCACAGGTTGGGCAAGAAGTGAATTCCATTCCAAATTCGCGCAATCGTAAACCTTTCAGTATTTCCCTGGCGCAACGCGCCTCTTGCGTAGGATCGCCCGTCAAGGAAACTCGGATCGTGTCTCCGATCCCACGAGACAGGACAGCGCCTATCCCAACCGCCGACTTGATCGAACCGGGCCAGGGCGTCCCGGCTTCAGTCAAACCTACGTGCAAAGGGTAATCCACTTGTTGGGACAGCAGCTCATAGGCGTCAATCATTGTGGGGATATTTGACGACTTTATTGAAACGCAGATATCAGAAAAATCCATTCCTTCAAGGAGCCTTATATTGCGTAGCGCGCTTTCCACCAGGCCTTCAGCCGTGATACCTCCGTGCGCCTTGACAATATCAGCTTCGAGTGAACCTGAATTAACACCTATCCTAATAGGGATGCCGCGTGGTTTTGCCATCGAGACGACAGCTTTAATCCGATCAATACCGCCAATATTCCCGGGATTAATCCTAATTTTATCGGCGCCATGTTTGATAGCTTCAATGGCAAGTCTGTAATCAAAATGTATGTCCGCCACGAGTGGTAAAGCGACGTTTTTTTTGATTTCCTTGATTGCCGTCGCCGCCTCCATATCGGGCGTCGCGACCCTGACGATCTCGCACCCAGCTTCTTGCAACGCCCGGATTTGGGCGCTCGTTGACTCTATGTCCCGTGTATCTGTGTTGGTCATTGATTGTATGCTTATCGGGGCGCCGCCTCCGATTTTAACACTGCCGACATTGATCATATGGGTCTTTTTTCTATGTTCCATAGCAATTACTCCCGGTATGGTTCATTATTATAGTACACCTCTTCATCGTTTATGTCACTGTATCACATTTGAGATACATGGACAAGAGTAAATAGAAGAGTGTGCTTGACGTACGCATAATATAGGAGTATAATTGCAACTAATGAGAGGTGAACACTGTGCGGTTCAACGAGGACAAGCGGATATTGAACCTTAAAGAGGTCACTACAATGCGTAAGCTCACATATTATGCGATTTTTGAGCCGTCTACCAACGGCAATTATGGGGTTTTCTGGCCTGATTTACCGGGATGCGCTACAATGGGTGATAATCTGCCCCATGCGGAGCGCATGGCGACAGAAGCGTTGGGTCTGCATGTATATGAAATGGAACGGGACGGTGACACGCTACCCCCGGTCACAGCGCCGCCATTTGATGTAATGCCGGAGGGTGGGATTGTTATGCCGATCACAATTTTTCCAGACATTGTAAACAATGAGCTTGACAACAAAGCCGTAAAGACAAATATTACTCTTCCGTCATGGCTAAAAGACTGGGCTTGTACACAGGGAATCAACCTCTCCCAAACATTGCAAACAACGCTGCGCCAAATGTACAACGCCAAGTAGGCTTAGGAACCTGGGAGATTTACAAGTACGATTTGTTTTCATAACCTGTGATAGTAAGAGGACTAAAACCATTTCTGCAAGACATATCTCCTCACGAACGAATTTCTTGTTCAAAAAATTCAAAACCATATCCAACATTTTTTGGGATATGGTTTGAATAAGGAACTTTTGGTGGACCTGATGGGGCTCGAACCCACGACCCTCTGACTGCCAGTCAGATACTCTCCCAGCTGAGCTACAGGCCCACGCATAAGAAAACGATTTGCGTCCGGTGGTATCCTCAACTTTGCCTCACCAATTCTAGCAAAAGGAAATACGTTTGTCAATGCCATTTTAACGCCATTTTAGCGCGCGGAGTCCGCTGGGTTTTCCCTAACAGACTCCGCCATGCTATTTATTTTAGTTACACGCTAGATCACTCTTATGGTGATGCTGGCCGACATATTATTACTGGTATTGAAAAGCATCAAGGTCACTTGCCCGGTATATAGCTTATTGACAATAACGAGACCATCTGAAGTTACAGTGGCAAGCTGTGAATTGGCAATTAGCCACACAACGTCGTCGGTAATTATAACGCCATCCAGCAAAGCCGTGAATTGCATTGTGCTGCCTCGCTGTAACGCTACATTGATCGGCGCTAGAACACCCTGCGCGTCTCCTATTTTCAAGCCTACAAGCTCATCGGGCACTTTGTTGTACTGCGCCTGCACGGTAAGATCGCTTGTGACATCATCAAACGCCACATCCCATCCTATAAATGTATACCCTGGTCTTGCGGGCGGAATCGGCGCTGTCGCCGCGTCGCCGAACAATACCTCCTCTTCCTTAAGGACCGTGTCATCCCAATCTACGAACGTTACGGTATATACATTTCTCTCGTACTTCGCAATCACGTCAAGATTACCTTTGATTACGCTAAAATCTTCCGGCTCCCAGTGGTCGAAATGCCAGCCCGTCAAATTGTCGGGCTCATCCGGCGCCGTCGCCGAAGCGCCATGAACAACCGTCTCTGTCTTGAGTACTGTCGTTTCGTCGTAGTCGTAGAACGTAACCTCATATTTTTTCAATTGCCATTGCGCGTACAGATCGATATCGCCGACTATTATAATCATATCGTCTACCGCGTACGCCACGCCCAAGCCATCAGCCTGCGTGTTCCACCCGATAAACTCGTACCCTTCCTGCGCCTTGAATGTGTTATCCTCGATGAGGTAAACCTCTTCGAACTCTTTGGTTACCTCTATGTCGTCGCCTACCCCTTCGTTCGCCTTATATGTCAGCGTATAGATACTGGGTAACCATGCGGCTGTTATTACGACGTCGCCGGCAACCAGGATTTTGAAACCTGGCTGGTGTATTACGCCTGACCCATTGATCTGCCATCCCGCAAAGCTCAACCCCGCTGGCGCGGAAAACATTGACGGCAACAAAGCGTATATTTCACCGATCTCGACATCCGCCACATGATCCACTTGCGCGCTACCGGTGTAGGTGATCTTATATGTCACGGTATTTTCGATATCGTCGGCGAATGACTGTAGCGGAGACGCCAATGCCAGTAAAACCGCGAGAACTATTATCAATACTGTATATTTCTTGCTAAATTTAATGTTCACTATCCCACACTCCCTTTGTGTCAAAGCTAATATTGTGTTACACTTACTGTCTAGTTGTTTTATATAACTATATCATCCCCCTTCCTACTTTCTTTTTTCCCATGTATTTGACTTATTACCTTTTACCCTGCCTTTCTTCAGTAACTAAGAAATTGTTAACATAAATAAAAAAAGTGCCGTTATAATGTTCCCTTGTCAACCAACCACCAGCTACGGCAAGCCGTGTGGCTGCGCGTGAAAAAACCGGGTCATGGGCGGCGCCCACTTTTGTTTGTCATAATAGGAATACGTGACCGAAACAATCGCAATCATTTCGAATCGCATTATGTAAACTTAGCCCTATTATAAGCTATCCGCACTAGTTTTGTCAAATATAAAAATACGACAATAGTTGAGTCGTTGCTGTTCAGTGGGCAGCCAAAAACACAGGATACACAGGCAACGCACTAGTACCCCGGTGAAAACTTGTAATATTAGCCAAAACTTGTGTGCGGAGCCTGTAACCATTGCGAGTTTTTAGATACCCACTGAACAGTAGCACCACCGTAATGTTACACTTCACACGGTCTGTGTTAACAGGCTAGACATTCACCTTGCGGAATCACGCCTGGCCAACTCTTCTGCAAGCCGAGACAGACTGAGAACCGTTCTCCCGCTTTATTCCGCAAAAAACGTGCCAGCGGTTGCGGCACGTTTCATGGAGGACATTATTGTAGGTGAGCTGATCTATGCAACATCTGTGTCCTTGCTTGGAGGTGGCCTGTCAAATATTTCAGCTATTCCCTCAAATAGATTCTCGTCCCGCATACGCATCGTTTCGATTACCCCCATGCATTGGCATAGGTAGTCTAAGCTCTCAAAGCTCCTAAACACCATCACCTGCTTTTGTTTACGTTTGAACTTGCGGAGAGCCCTCTCGCTCATATTATTAGTCCATGGTACCCTCCAGTCATGCAGGAATAAAAGGTGGTTGGCTCTGTATTTGCGCAGCCTTTTGTATAGGTTGAACCCATCTTTGTAGTACTTGCTCGGTGGCTC
>WRNV01000007.1 GCA_009776445.1 Oscillospiraceae bacterium
TCGGTCATGTAAATCATCTCTGCGCCTTCGTGCCTTATGGCTCTTGGTGCGTATGTGTCGCTCAAGCAAACCACCTCCGCTGATTTTGACGTCCGTCGCCTCTAATAAACCAAAAAAGCGTCAAGTGGTCACATCTATTTTCATTTTTATTGAAAAAATTGGGAATAAATCGAACCGGAAGGGCGGTAAGTATGGTAAACCAAGGCGACTTGATAGAGCGCCCTCACCGAATTATTGAATCAGCGCCGTAAGATATCCTTCAAGAAGTGTACAAAGTAATTAATGCTCTGATTATACCGTCTACCTAATGCCGAAGTAAAATTAAATCAAGCAGGAAAAAATACTGCGGTGGTTTTGAAGACTCTTGACAAACCAAGAAATCGGCTATAGTATAGTAAAATCAAATTATAGCCGAAAGGTGCGTTGGCAATGCCCTATATTCAAAGAGCTATGGAACAGACGTTTAAACAGTTATCTTCAGAGTATCCCGCTGTTTTGCTAACGGGACCGAGGCAAACTGGCAAAACTACAATGCTTGAAAAACTGATGAAAGAAGAAAACGTAGGGCGCACATATGTAACGCTTGATGACCTGAACGATCGCGAAATGGCGAAAAACGACCCCAAGGCGTTCTTTCAAATCAATAAGCCTCCTATTCTTATCGATGAGGCGCAATATGCTCCAGAGCTTTTTCCATATATCAAAATACACATTGACAAAAATCATAACGCGGGGGACTTTTGGATCACTGGGTCTCAAGTGTTCAGGTTAATGAGAGGCGTACAGGAATCTCTTGCTGGGCGCATGTGCCTATTGACTATGCACTCGCTCTCGCAATCGGAAATATACGGATTGCAAACACAGCCGTTTGAACTGAATATTGACAAACTCGCCGAAAGGGCTAAAACAGTAAAATCGGCTGACATCAATGAGATATACGGGCGTGTTTTCAATGGCGGGATGCCCGCGTTAATTAGCAAAAAATACACAGATCGCAGGGCATTTTACAGCAGTTATGTTAGCACATATATCGACCGGGACGTGAGGGATATTTCGGGAACGGTGGATTCGCTGAAGTTTTTAAGGTTTATCACTGCCGCTGCCGCGCTGACAGGACAAATGCTGAACATAAAGACTCTCGCTGATGCTTCACAGATAGATCAACAACAAGCGAAAGCATGGCTGTCGATCCTTGAGACGCTAGGGATAATTTTTTATTTACATCCTTATTCAAACAACGTGCTTAAACGGACAGTGTCCAAACCAAGACTATATTTTCACGATACAGGGCTTGTTGCTCACTTGATAAAATGGAATAGTAGCGAAACCCTTATGAACGGCGCAATGAGTGGCGCGATTCTTGAGAATTTCGCTGTAGCCGAAATCATCAAAAGCTATCATAACTGTGGTATTGAGCCGTGCGTCTACTACTACCGAGACAAGGATGCTAAGGAAATTGACGTCATTATGGAAAGCGACGGGAAACTATACCCGATCGAAATAAAAAAGACATCAACACCTGCGCCACAGCTCATAAGGGTGTTCAATGTGATTAATAAATCCCCATATATCCGCTCGACAGGAGCTGTATTATGTACGAGCGATAAATTGTCCGCATTTAATAGCGACAACTTGATTGTGCCAATATGGTTAGTGTGAAACACAGGTGGGCGGAACAAGAGAATTTTCAGTACGAAAAACGTTGATCAGCGTTTCACGCCAAATATTAACCCTTTCATGCCGCAACTAACAAAGTGAAGTTTTCCTGTGATATAACTTAACTTGATATAAACGCCGTATTAAATTTCTGACTGAATCATTTGGAGTGATTTTAATTTGGGGACGGAAATTATGACTATTGTGCCATTTTGGCACAATTACTATTTAAAGCGCTAAAGTCTCCCAATACTGTTTTCGCGCCTAATAAAAACTATCAGCCACATTGAAGCTATTGTTCAGTGGGCATCCAAAAACACAGGTTGGTTACAGCCAACGCACTAGTACTGCGATGGAAACTTGTACAATTGTACAAACTTGTGTGCGGAGCCTGTAACCATTGCGAGTTTTTTGGATACCCGCTGAACAGTTACCATTGAACTCATAACCTCCCGTTTGTCTATTTTTTTTGTATTGACTAAAGGCTTATATATTTGATATAGTAAGGCGAGACGACCGTAACAACTATATAATGTGTTTTGAAACAGTTTTACTGTACGTATTGACGATGATATGTTATTATAACAATGAATTTACGATACAATATGGTTGAGGGTATTTTATGGCTAAGAAAAAAAACAAAAAAAGAAACCTGCGGGAAGCTCAGCCTGAAGTTAGGCTTTCACAATGTATGATAGTCAAAAACGAAGAGAAAAACATTGAAAGAGCGCTTAGCTGGGCAAAGGGGATCGCGTTTGAACAGATTGTGGTAGACACGGGTTCCGTAGACCGCACGGTGGAGATTGCTCAAAAACTGGGAGCAAAGGTATATCATTTTTCGTGGATAAGCGACTTTAGCGCGGCTAAGAACTACGCGATCGAGAAAGCTACGGGGAATTGGATAGCGTTTCTTGACGCAGACGAATACTTTACGCCCGCCGACGCCGAAAAAATGATGTACCATATCAAACAAATACAGTCAACTCCAGCGTTGCGCACGAAATGGTTTGCCGTGAATTGCCCGTGGGCGCAACTTAACGATTCGGGCAATCCGTTTGCCATATTCGCTCAGGAGCGCGTGTTTCGCAGTTTCATACGATATGTCGGTAGAATACATGAACACATCGACATGGATGTGAGCCACCTCTACCGGGTGGACGACATAACGATAATGCATACAGGCTACACGCAAGCCGCGTATGGCGAAACGCAGAAAGCTGACCGCAACATTGAGATGCTTAGGGCGGAACTGATTGCGAAAAACGACGATCTGAATATTAAGTCTTACCTTGCTGATTCGCTTATCGTCAAAGGCGGACTGGAAAATCATTCCGAAGCCGTAACGCTGTACAAGCAGGTCATAGAAGGTGGGCCGGAGGTTCACCCCGTACTCAAGAAAAAAGCATATACGACGCTGATGGATATGTACAAAGAAAGCGCCGACCGCCTATCGGAATGTGAGGAAATATGCCGAAAAGGCATTCGCGAGTTTCAAAATGACATAGACCTTGATTACTACCTCGGATACATTCTAAATCAGAAAAAAGAATTCAAAGAGGCATGGGAGGTCTTTCAGAGATGCGAAAAAAACCTGCTTAAATCCTCCGCGCTCGACGATTCAGTGATCGTTTCTATCAGACCGCAGGTGTTATTCATCCAGATGGCGCTGGCGGCGCAAGGACTCGAAAATGTAGAAGGCGTTGTAAGATACTCTACAATGGTACTAAGAGAAGACAAAAACTATGAAGGGGTACTTAAACCATATATTTGGATACTACTAAAGCACGGGGCGACAGAAGACGAGGTTCTCGGGCTATTGGCAAAAATGTATGATATGGACAACCCTGGGGACTTGGTGTTCATAGGGCGGGCGGCTAAGGACTGTGGAGCAATCTCGCTCGCGCGCAGAGTCTTGGGCTTGGCGCAGGAAAGAATTAATAGACATAGTCAGTGAATGAAGTGATGGTGTGTCAATGAAGGAAACTAACCGTATCGCGGAATATGGAAATGACAGTATAAGCGCTCTCAAAGGCGCGGATCGCGTAAGGAAACGTCCGGGCGTAATTTTCGGCTCGGATGGGATCGAAGGTTGCCAGCAAGCTGTATTTGAGATATTGTCCAACTCGATAGACGAGGCGCGCGAGGGTTTTGGCAATATTATCACAGTTACACGCTATGATGGCGATATATTTGAGGTTGAGGATTTTGGGCGAGGCTGTCCTGTTGGCTGGAACCAAACCGAAAACAGCTACAACTGGGAATTAGTATTCTGCGAATTGTACGCAGGAGGTAAATACCGCAACGACGAAGGCGAAAACTATGAGTTTTCGCTAGGCCTCAACGGGCTTGGATCGTGCGCGACTCAGTATTCCTCACAATTCATGGATGTGACGATATATAGGGACGGCAAGAAATACTCGCTCCGTTTTGAAAAAGGCGAAAACATAGGCGGATTGCAACATGAAGAGTTTACAGGAAAACGAACTGGTACGATAATAAGGTGGAAACCGGATCTGGAGGTATTCACAGATATTGCGGTACCGCCAGAATACTTTGTCGATATCCTCAAAAGGCAAGCTGTGGTCAACGCCGGAGTTACTTTCCGGTTCAGAAACCAGATCGGCTCCAAGTTCGAGACGACGGACTTTTTGTATAAAAACGGGATACTTGATTATGTTGCCGAGATCAGCGGGGATGATCCGCTGACGCAGCCAGTGTTCATTGAGGCGCAACGGCGCGGTCGCGACAGGGAAGACAAGCCGGAGTACAAGATCAAGCTGTCTGCGGCTTTTTGTTTCTCAAACAGCGTAAATATTATTGAACACTACCACAATTCGTCTTGGCTCGAGCATGGAGGCTCGCCAGAAAAGGCTGCCCGTAGCGCGTTCGTGGCAGAAATCGACGCGTACCTCCGAAAAAACAACAAGTACCAAAAAAACGAGAGTAAACTGACGTTCACAGACGTCCAGGACAGTCTGATACTTGTTACGAACTGCTTTTCGACGCAGACTTCGTTCGAAAACCAAACTAAAAAAGCCATCACGAATAAATTCGCGCAAGAGGCTATGACTGAATTTCTCCGAAGCCAACTTGAGGTCTATTTTATTGAGAATAAATCCGAAGCGGACAAGATATCGGAGCAGATACTCATCAATAAACGTAGCCGCGAAACGGCGGAAAAAGCAAGGCTGAACATCAAAAAGAAACTATCTGGCGGGATCGACATCATGAGCCGCGTACAGAAGTTTGTCGACTGTAGGACTAAAGATATATCAAAACGCGAGATATACATCGTCGAGGGCGATAGCGCGCTCGGCGCGTGTAAGCTCAGCCGCGACGCGGAATTCCAAGGGATAATACCAGTGCGCGGCAAGATCCTCAATTGCCTTAAGGCGGACTACGGCAAAATTTTCGCAAATGACATAATTACCGATATAATTAAAGTACTCGGGTGCGGAGTCGAGCTGCAAAGCAGGCACTCCAAGGATTTAAGCGCGTTCGACTTAGGAGCGCTGCGTTGGCGCCGCGTAATAATATGCACCGACGCGGATGTCGACGGCTTTCAGATCCGCACTCTGATACTCACGATGCTTTACCGGCTCGTCCCTACACTGATAGAGGAAGGGTTTGTATACATAGCCGAATCACCGTTATTTGAAATCGAATGCAGAGGTAAGACATATTTTGCGTATTCAGAGCGCGAAAAAACGGAGATTGTTAGCAAGTTTGGAGCTGCAAAACATTCGATAAGCCGATCAAAAGGCTTGGGGGAAAACGATCCAGACATGATGTGGCTAACGACCATGAACCCCGAAACGAGGCGGCTTATCAAGGTTATTCCTGACGAAGCCGCTGCGACTGCCGCATCGTTTGACCTGCTGCTTGGCAATAATCTCTCAGGGAGAAAAGAATTCATATCCGAAAACGGATATAAATATTTGGATGTCGCGGACGTGTCATAGCGCAAACGTAGTCCGCAAATGGTTAGCTTATGAAAAAGAAAAAAGGCGAAACAAAAAAATCGAATAACGCCAATGTCGCCGGATTGCACGCGGAGGTGCTTGAGCAGCCGATAACGGATACGCTTGAGATAAACTACATGCCATACGCTATGAGCGTCATAATTTCGCGCGCTATTCCTGAGATCGACGGGTTCAAGCCGTCGCACAGGAAACTGCTGTACACAATGTACAAGATGGGGCTGCTTACAGGCGCACGTACGAAGTCAGCGAACATTGTCGGCCAGACGATGCGCCTCAACCCGCACGGCGACGCAGCCATATACGACACGCTCGTGCGCCTATCAAAAGGGTATGGAGCGCTGCTGACGCCCTTTGTTGACTCGAAAGGCAATTTCGGCAAGGTGTTCTCGCGTGATATGGCTTGCGCGGCTTCTCGATACACAGAAGCAAAACTCGCGCCGATATGTGCGGAACTGTTTAGCAACATCGACCGCGATACGGTTGATTTTATCGATAACTACGACGGTACATCGAAGGAGCCAAGGCTACTACCCACAACGTTCCCAAACGTGCTAGTCAGCGCCAATACAGGCATAGCTGTAGGGATGGCAAGCAACATTTGCGGATTCAACCTAGAAGAGGTTTGCCGTACTACTATCGCGTTTATCGAAGACCCAAACTGCGCCCTCTCACATACGCTGAAAGCACCCGATTTTCCGACAGGCGGCGAGCTGATATACAACGCGTCGGAGCTTGAGTCGATATACACGACGGGGCGCGGCAGTATAAGGGTCAGGGCGAGCTGGCGCTACGTAAAGAATGGAAACCTTATTGAGATCACGGAAATTCCATATTCCACCACAGCAGAAGCGATAATAGACAAAGTGGCGGAACTCGTTAAGCAAAACAAATTGCGCGAAATATCCGATATGCGAGACGAAACCGACCTTTCCGGCCTAAAGCTGACGATCGACCTCAAGCGAGGGGTCGAGCCGGACAAACTAATGGCTAAACTATTCAAACAAACCCCGCTGCTGGACAGTTTCTCGTGCAACTTCAACATCCTCATCGCGGGTTCGCCACGCGTCATGGGCGTACGGGAGATTCTGGAAGAATGGACAGCGTGGCGCGTTGATTGCGTCAAGCGGCGCGTATATTGCGATCTGCAAAAAAAGAAAGACAAACTGCACCTTTTACTTGGACTTGAAAAGATCCTGCTGGACATAGACAAAGCTATAGCGATCATCCGGGCGACCGAGGAGGAAGCAGAGGTCGTACCGAACCTTATGGTAGGGTTCGGCATAGATGAACGGCAAGCGGAATATGTGGCGGAGATAAAGCTACGCAACATAAACCGAGAGTACATCATAAACCGCACCAAAGAGATCAGCGAGATCGAGCAAGAAATTGCAGACCTCGAAGACACCCTCCATTCAAAAAGGCGCGTCAACTCCATTATCATACGTGAACTGAAGGATGTTATTAAAAAATATGGCCAGGAACGCAAGACCAGGATAGTTCATGAGGATGAGATAGAGGCGTTCGATGGAGAAGAACACATAGAAGATTACGCAGTAAATATTTTCCTGTCCCGTGAAGGTTATTTCAAAAAGATAACGCCGCTGTCTCTACGGATGGGCGGAGAGCATAAATACAAGGAGAACGACGGGCCGTTTTTGAGTTTCGAGTCCTATAATAAAAATGAATTGCTGGTCTTTACCGACAAGCAGCAGGTATACAAAGCGCGGACACGCGATTTTGAGGATACGAAAGCCTCCAGCCTCGGTACATACCTCCCAACTGCGCTGGGGATGGACGAAGGGGAAAATGTCATATACCTGCTCGACCCCAGTGATTATAGCGGACATATAATATTTTTCTTTGAAAACGGGCGAGCCGCGAGAGTAGAGCTGTCGACGTACGCCACGAAAACAAACCGCAAGAAACTTACCGGCGCGTATTCGGACAGAAGCACTGTATGCTCATTGTTCCGCTTGGATGGGGAGGCTGAACTGGCAGCCTACTCCAGTGACGGGCGTGCCGTAGTGTTCAACTCTGCTTTGGTCGCGCCCAAAGCGACCCGCGCGACGCAAGGCGTACAGGTCATGTCGCTTAAACGAGGACGTGTGCTGGAAAAGGCTATGTATTTCGATCAAACTCCAATTAAAAATCATTTGAAATATCGAGTAAGGGCTATACCGGCAGCCGGCGCGTTTCTAAAGCCGGAGGACAGAGGGGAAAAACAATTGGAGCTGGAGTTGTGACTTGTCAGTTATCAGTTATCAGTTAAAAGATAAAAGATAGAAGATAGAAGTTATGAGTTATGAGTGGTAAGATGATGAAACGCCTGTTACTGTTTGCGTTGTTGCTTGCGATTATTGCTGTGCCGACTGGATGCGCGGCTATACTTGAAGGTGATAAGATGATTGAAAGCCCACATTCAGCCATTCAATCTGAAACGCCTCCGGAGGAGCGAATAGAGGTCTCGGATTACGACGGGCTTTTAGCTGAGATTTTAAATTTCGTAATGCAGCACGATGATTCCGGCAGGGTGTACGCCTATGCTTACCATGGCCAAGTTGAAGCGGACGTCCAACGCGCTTGCAGTGAGTTGAAGAGTATTAATCCTATCTGTGCTTATGCCGTTTCAGAGATAGAAGGCGTAGCGATGAGAATAGTGTCATATTATGAGATAGACATAACCATAACGTATAATCGCTCGAAACAGCAGGTAGACTCGATCGCGAACGTATCCACGTTACGGTATTTAAGGACAGAGCTACTCAATGTCATGAGTGAATATAGCGATGAAGTGGTGTTTCACACAACGCTCAACGTAACAAAAGAGGAAATTGTGGAGTACGTTAAGGAAATATACTACGAAAACCCCAGAAAAATAGTAATGAAGCCGATAGTTGTGGCGGAAGTATTTCCAGATAGCGGCGAGGATAAGGTATTCGAACTACGGTTCGGATATATTGAACGCGCAAGCATATTGAGTCAGTACGGAGAAAAACTTGCCTTGAGCACGCGACGCAATACAGAGCGCGCTGTCGGGGAAAATGACGCTGAGATCCTGCTATCTCTGGTTGAAAACCTCATTGCCGCATGTACTTATGACGAGGGTATGGCTAAATCTATCAGCGTCCATGGCGCCCAAAACTTTGCCGCTACCGCGTACGGTGCTTTGGAAAATGGAAACGCGGTAGGGGAAGGCTTCGCGATGGCGTTTAAGGCCCTTTGTGACGAGCTTAGCTTTGATTGCCGCGTTGTACTAGGATACCGCAACAACATAGTTCATGCTTGGAACATAGTGTTGATCAATGGCGATTATTACCATATTGACGTTGCAATGTGCGCCGCTAATGGAATTAAGACAGCTTTTTTAAAAACGGACGTGTATATTTTCGCAAACAGATACATTTGGGACATGGCAAATACAGTAAACTGTAGGGGCGCAATGACGTATGAAGATATAGCGGGTGAAGAAGAAACGAATGAAAATGGAGATGAAAACGGAGATGGCTATGGTAATGGTAATGGTAGCGGTAGTGGTAATGGTAGCGGTAATGGTAGTGGTAACGGTGATGTGAACGGTAACGGTATCGGTAACAGTGACGGTGAAGATGAGGATGTTGCAGTTGCGGATATCAATTCTGAAGAGAAATCAGACGAGCAGATAGAACAAAACGACGTTACTGTTTTGGGCTATCCCTGAACAGTAATCGCTGTATGACAAATAGAGTGGGGGAACGTAAACATAAGGAAAGGCAGGAAACGATATGACAGGCGAGATCAAGTGTTTCAGAAAGAGGTTCATTGGGGGGTTCAACCGACAGGATGTAATCGACTACATTGCTGTCCTTGCCAAGGAAAGCGACACGAATCGCGCTCTTAAGGAAAAGGCTGAGCAGGACATGAAAGGACTCGTAACGGAGATTGCGTCGCTCAAACGAGAACGGGACGAGGCAAAACGATTAGCGGGCGAATACAAATCGGAAGTGCTCGAAGCGGCAAAAAAAACGCTCGAGGAGTTTGAAGTTTCCTTCAATAGCCTTAGCGAGGGATTTGAAAAAGAATCAGCAAGCATTTGCGAGCAACTGGAAGCGGCTCGTAACATCATCGCAATTCTCCCCAGTGCCTTAAAAAGGACAGGGGAAAGGTTTGGAAAATTAAGGGCAATACTTGAAGAAGGACAAGATACGGTATAATATGAAAAGGGGTTGAAAGGTATGAAATTCACAATTAATGAAAAAAAAGTGCAAATAACTGATGAGCTTCGCGAGTACGCGCAAAAGAAAATTGGCAAATTGGATCGTTTCTTCAAAACCGAATCAGAAGCGTTTATAACTTTTTCAATCGAACGAGGCCGCTATATCGCGGAGGTAACGATCAAAAACAACGGTATGTTCTACCGTGTGGCCGATACGACAAGCGATATGTACGCATCGATTGATTCGGCCGTTGCGGCAATAGAGCGCCAGATCCGCAAAAATAAAACCCGTCTTGAAAAGCGGCTTCGCGATGGGGCGTTCGAACGCGATTACACATCGCCGGTCAAGCAAGACGACGTATCGGACGAGGACGAACAAGACTTTAAGATAGTTCGCACGAAGCTGTTTATAGTAAAGCCAATGACCCCGGAGGAAGCGGTGCTTCAGATGAATTTACTTGAACATGAGTTTTTTGTATTCAGGAATCAAAACAGAGGGGACGCTTTTTCGGTTGTATACAAGCGAAAACACGGCGATTATGGCCTTATAGAGACAAATTGACAATCATTTCAAATCTTTGACCCAATTGAACGTATTTCGTCAAGCAGAGCGTTGACATCAAACCCGCGAGTCGGGGAAGTAGGCGTCTTCGTTTCATCCGCGTTTGTGGGTGCGTCTCCTGTATGTGCTGTTCCAGCCAGAGCCGCCGCATCTGCTTTCGCCTCCTCTAATGATCCTGATGTAGATGGTATGGGGGCATCATCTTTTACCGCCTCAGGAGGTTCTTCTACAGTCGATACGGTCACGTCAGTATTAACCTCTTTTGGCGGTATAGATTTGGTCGGCTCTATTTCAGAAGTTTTTGGCTCAACAAGCGGTTCCGCCGCATGCGGTATGGCGGAGCTGGATTCAACCGGCGAAGGCTCCATTTCAGTTGGTACGTCTACATTGGGTTCAGCGGTAGGCGCTTCCCGGTGTGGCGCCATATCAACAGTTACATCATCAGGAGGCGAATGTCCTTCAATGATACTCTCAAGCTGATTCGTGTCAGGTGCCTCTTCGTTTGGAAATTTCTTGTTCTGACTCCTCATTGACGGAATCGCCGCGCCCTGCCCACCTGGGAGCATGTTGGGGTTGACCATCACTACGCCATCCGGGCTGTCGATGAACAAGAGTTTGTCTCCTTCGTCGATGTTAAGTCTTCGACGGATCGATACCGGGATAGTTATTTGTCCCTTGCTCGTTACTTTTGCCATTTCCATTTATATGCATTCCTTTTGAATCACATTTCATAACACAAATAGTAAACCATGACGATGGGATTGTCAATATAAACAAAACAAAGGAGTGGTTTAAACATGGCAATAACTAGATTATACGCCCTTCCGCATCCGCCGCTTGCCGTGCCAGGTATAGGGCGCGGTCAGGAACGAGGAATAAGCAAAACTCTGGCTGCGTTTAACGAAATCGCTATGCAAATAGCGGATATCGCCCCCGAGACGATCATATTCATTACCCCGCATAATGTTGTATACTCAGATTATTTCCATATCTCACCCGGAACTTTCGCACGGGGTGATTTTTCCCGTTTTGGCGCGCCGGGGATAAAGCTTACGACGCTGTACGACGAAGAGTTGGCAATGGAGATATCGCGTATGGCTGAGCAGGACGGTATTCCCGCCGGGGAGATGGGGGAAAGGGATCCAAAACTTGACCACGGCACAATGGTACCTATGTGGTTTATCAACAATCGATACAAAGACTATGCAACCGTCCGCATATCGCAGTCTGGAATGGAACCGACAGCCCATTATAGACTTGGTCAGGCAATATCGCGAGCTGTGGAGGCGACGGGACGCAAAACTGTCTTTGTGGCGTCGTCCGACTTGTCCCACAAGTTGACGGAGGACGGCCCGTACGGTTTCGCGCCAGAAGGGCCTGAGTTTGATGAGATCGTCGTCCAAGCATTGGCGAAGGGGGATTTCCTGACATTGTTGATGATCCCGGAAGAGTTGAGGGAGAGCGCCGCGCAATGCGGCTACAATTCGCTGATAACGCTTGCCGGCTGTCTGGACGCACGAAGTGTGAAGCCAATTCTACACAGCTATGAAGGCCCGTTTGGGGTGGGGTATGCTGTCGCGACTTTCGAGCAGACTGGGCATGACGAAAACAGGAACATACTCGAAAAATACGAAGAAGCCTCGCTCCTGGATGCACGCAAGAAGCAAGAGACAGAGGACCCATACCCCTCGCTGGCACGGCGTTCACTGGAATATGCGGTGAATAGCGGCGGAAGATTGCCGTTTCCCGAAGGCTTGCCAGACGAAATGCTTAAAGATAAGGCGGGAGTATTCGTATCATTACACAAGAACGGGCGATTACGCGGTTGCATAGGGACGATAAGCCCGACAACAGCAAGCGTCGCGCGCGAGATCATACAAAACGCCGTATCCGCCGGACTTTCTGATTCGCGCTTCGAACCGGTATCAAAAGCGGAACTGCCATATCTCACGTATAAAGTAGACGTTTTGTCTGCGCCGGAAAAGATTCCTGATGCCCGGGCGCTAGATGTCAAACGCTTCGGCGTCATTGTTACTAGCGGACACAAGCGGGGGCTGCTGCTCCCAAATCTGGACGGTATAGATACTGTGGATGAACAAATAGCCATCGCCCGAAGAAAAGCGGGTATACCGGATAACATGCCGATAAATCTTGAGCGTTTCGAGGTCGTACGGCATGAGTGAAACCAGAGAAGCGGCGTTCTGGGAATCGGCTAATAATAGGGACGTGCTGTGTGGATTGTGTCCGCATCGGTGCCATATAGCTACAAACAAGGCAGGGATTTGCGGAGCGCGAGCGAACAAGGGCGGCAGACTCGTTGCTTTGGGTTATGGGCAAGTTTCCTCACTGGCGCTCGATCCAATAGAAAAGAAACCGCTATACATGTTTCACCCGGGCAAGAAAATACTGTCAGTCGGGGGCTTCGGATGCAACCTCAAGTGTCCGTTTTGTCAAAACTTCGAAATTTCCACGCGGACACCGTGGGATAACGCCATTACCCGGGATGTGGCAGCCAAGCAAACCGCTCGACGACACCCAAACGTAACGCCGGATGAAATCGCTACGATTGCCACGCATTATGTATCGGATGGAAACATAGGTTTAGCTTACACGTATAACGAGCCGCTTATAGGCTTCGAGTTCCTTTTCGACTGCGCCACAGCGGTTCGCGACGCCGGACTTGAAAATGTAATTGTGACCAACGGCTATATTAATAGGGCGCCGCTAGAAAATCTTTTGCCTTTGATTGGAGCTATGAACATCGACTTGAAGGGCTTTACCAACAGCTTTTATGAAAAACTTGGCGGAAAACTAGAACCGGTCATGGAAACGATAGCGGTTTCCAGCAAGCAATGCCATATCGAGGTGACGACCCTTGTCATTCCAGAGGAAAACGAAGACGACATAGAAGAGATCGCCAAATGGCTGTCGTCGATCGACCCGGAAATCCCGCTACACATCTCGCGTTTTTTCCCGCGTTATTTGTATTCTGACAAGAAACCGACGCCGAGGGCGACCATGTATAAACTGGCTGATATTGCGAAGAGATACCTTAGCAACGTATTCTTAGGTAATATTTGATTGGCTAACACAATCGTTGCTACACAAAAGTGTTAATGATTTTTACAAAAGCGCTAATAATTCTCTCTTGTATTATTCCTAGCTATAGCTTATTATACTCGCGAGTATGTACAGTGGCGTCGTGGCGACGCGAGAAATCCAGAAAGGAGACATGGAATGGACGCGCGGCCTATCGGCGTTTTTGACTCTGGGCTTGGCGGGCTTACAACAGTAAAAAAACTCGCGGAACTCTTGCCAGAAGAGGATATAGTATATCTCGGCGATACAGGCAGAACTCCTTATGGATCGCGTTCACGGGATACTATAATCAAGTACGCGCGCCAGGACGCGAACTTTCTTGTCGACCGCAACATCAAAGCCATGGTTATAGCCTGTAACACGGTATGCTCAGTAGCTTATACAATGCTTGAAGGCATTTTTAGCATAAAGGTCTACGAGGTTATAAGCGCGCCGGCCAAAGAGGCTGCCGCTTACACAAAAAATGGGAGAGTAGGCGTTATAGGTACGGCGGCGACGATACGTAGCGGCGCGTATGAGGCCGCGCTAAAGAGGATTGCGTCGGAACTGCTGGTTATTTCTTTGCCATGTCCGCTTTTTGTTCCTCTTGTTGAAAACGGTAGGATAGACGCGGGCGATACAGCAGCCCTGGCAATTGCTGAAGATTACTTGAAGGAATTAAAAGAATTTGGAGCGGACACGTTGATTTTAGGATGTACACATTATCCATTAATAAAGGACGTGATATCAAAGGTTATTGGTGGTGGTGTGGAATTGATCGACTCAGGGGCGGAAACGGCTAAACTTGTAGCACGGGATATCCAAGCAAGGGGAATGGCGGTGCCCGGCGGATCGAAGGGTGTTATCAGATATTTCGTTACTGACAGCGTCGATGCGTTTTCTGGATTTGCGTCACGGTTCCTTGGGTCTGATGTAGGTGGGATGGTCGAGCAAGTCCAGTTGGATTAATAAAGCTTCGCAAGTAAAGTTTTAAATATAAAGTGCCGAAAAATGATGTAAGAATTTAGAATGTAGGTGTAAACATATGAAGAAAGCGATGATCTCGATCAAAGGTTTGCCGGCGCTGCCGGACAGCGACGGGGAGTCCTATGAGCTTATGACGGACGGCGAATACTCGCAAGAAGAAGGTGTTTCAACATTCTGCTATAATGAGAGTGCGCTGACCGGCTTCAACGGGTTGTCGACAATATTCAACGTCGAACCGGATCGCGTCATACTCAGACGTAGCGGCGGTCTTAGTGGGGATATGATATTTTCTGAAAAACAAAAACACCATTTTCTCTACGACACGCCATATGGGCCGATTACTATGGGCATAGACACGCACAGTATCAAGAAAAACATGGGGGACGATGGTGGAAGCCTTGAAATAAGGTACGACATTGAGGTGGATAACGTTTCTGTGAGCCAAAATCTATTTAAAATCGATGTAAGGACATTCCCTCAGTGAAGGAGTCCATCGTTATCGACTCCCGTGTAAGCAGCAACAATCCATCCGTAAAGAAAGCAAAAGCGCTATGAGCATAAACATGGTAGACAACGCTAGAAACCAGATCGATAAACTGATCAACAACGCGTTTGAAAAGGCGCGCGCGGCGGGGGAGCTGCCCGGCGGCGCGCCAATTTTCGGCGCTGTCGAGATACCACGAGAATCATCACTCGGTGATTTCGCAGCTACGCATGCTTTGGCGGCTGCCAGAGTATTGAAGCTTGCCCCAGTGAAAATAGCGAATGCCCTCGCTTCACGCATCGAGCTTGAGGGGAGCTATTTTAGTTCGAAATCGATTGCCGGGCCAGGATTCATAAATTTCACGTTATCTGGAAAATGGTATGGCGAGGCGCTACGAACCGTCGAAATCATGGGAAGCGGTTATGGGGCTGTCGATATCGGCAAAAATAAGCGAGTGATGGTTGAATTTGTCTCGGCAAACCCTACGGGTCCGATGACGATCGGTAATGCGCGCGGCGGCGTACTCGGGGATACGCTCGCGTCGATACTACAAAGGGCAGGGTACGACGTGTGGCGAGAGTTTTACGTGAACGATTCGGGGAATCAGGTCGAATTGTTTGGTAAGTCTATTGACGCGCGCTATATGCAACTTTGCCTTGGCAAAGAAAACTACGAATTCCCCGAGGATGGATACCGCGGCGACGACATAAAAGACCTAGCGGCTATAATATTCGAGCGCGAGGGGGATAAGCTCACGTCCCTGCCTGCAGGTGAACGCGCCGCAAGATTTACTGCGTTCGCGCTGCCATATAATATTGAGCTGATGAAAAAACACCTTGAACGCTATCGTATTAGTTTTGACGAATGGTTCTGCGAGAGTACGCTGCATGATAGCGGATACGTCTCCGAAACGGTGAGTTTGCTTGAAAAAAACGGCTTGCTATATGAAAAAGATGGCGCGCTCTGGCTGAGAAACAAAGAATTAGGCGCGGACAAGGACGAGGTCCTACGCCGCGCAAATGGATTTTACACATATTATGCCGCCGATATCGCCTACCACCGCAACAAACTGGCGCGCGGTTTCGACAGGGTCGTCGACGTCTGGGGCGCCGACCATCATGGACATGCTATACGCATGAAAGCCTCCCTAACGTCCCCCTTGCTCGGAAAATCGCTCGGTGTTGACGGCGGGAAACTCGATTTTCTCATTATGCAGATGGTACGTCTCACACGTGACGGGGAAACTGTTAAGGTTTCAAAACGCACGGGCAAAGCGCTGACGCTCAACGATCTCCTCGACGAGATATCGGTCGACGCGTGCAGGTTTTTCTTTAACGCCAAGCCGGATAGCCACCTTGAGTTCGACCTTGGGCTTGCCGTCAGGCAAGACAACGAAAACCCGGTTTACTATGTGCAGTACGCTCACGCGCGCATATGCAGCCTTATCGCGATACTGGAGGCGGAAGGCTACAAGATGCCGAAATACGAAGAAATCGCCCCCGAATTGCTCAGCTCGGAGATGGAGACAGAGGTGATAAAGCAGATAGCGCTTTATCCTGAAGAGATTAAACTAGCGGCTCGCGACTATGACCCGTCACGGATAAATAAGTACCTTATCGAACTAGCGGCGCGGTTTCACAGGTTTTACAGCGTCTGCCGTGTCAAAGGCGAGCGACAGGATTTGCTGCTTGCACGGCTGAAGCTCGCAGGTACTGTGCGCGCGGTGATAAAAAACGGCCTCGACATCCTCGGCGTCACAGCTCCGGAAAAGATGTAAAATGTAAGTAACTGTTCAGCTGGTACCCAAAAACACAGGTTGGTTACAGGCAACGCACTGGCACAATGGTGTAAACTTTTATTATTGTCCAAAACTTGTGTGCGGAGCCTGTAACCATTGCGAGTTTTTGGATACCCTCTGAACAGTTACAAATGTAGGCGCACAAGCGACGACCTATTTTGGCTTTCCGCGCCCTCCACGACGCCTTTTGATATACGGCTTTTTTGGAGTCCCCACCCCTTCAAGAGGCTGAGGAGGCGGCGATTTCACGTTTTTTTCGATGTCTTTGGAGGCCCTCTCCAAACCGTGTGGTACAGGCTTTTTTTTCGGTTCTACCGCGAGTTTTCGCTCAGGATGCCTTCCCTTTTTCGGCGATGGTGGCGCCACTGCCGCAGAGGGCGCGCGAGTACTGTGAGAAGGCTGATGGATCGGATGGACCGGCGTGACTATACGCTTTATTACAGGTGGCGGAGACACGGTAAAGCCGGCTTCTTCGAGCTTTCCTTCTGCTTTCGCCGCTATATACTCAGCCCGGCGACCTTTCCCGCCAAGGACGTTGAGTTCGTCAAACGTGAATACCTTCAAGGTCGTATCAAGCCCGTCCTCAAGGCGTACTTTAGCGTTTCCACGAAGTAAGTTGACGCTGATGACAGAACCCTTGCCGGATGGTGTTTCGACAAAGGCATCAATTCTAGGAGCTTTTCTGACAAGATCCTCATAGGTGAATTTCTCGTATTCCAGACAGCACATGAGCCGCCCGCACGTACCCGATATTTTTGTTGGGTTTAGCGATAGGCCTTGGGTTTTCGCCATTTTGATTGAAACGGGATGGAACTCGGACAGAAATTGCGAGCAGCAAAACTGTTTTCCACAAATGCCCAAACCTCCAAGCATTTTTGCCTCGTCGCGCACGCCGATCTGCCGCAGTTCGATACGCGCGCGAAACTCGCTTGCGAGTTCTTTTACCAAATCTCTGAAATCTACGCGCCCATCTGACGTGAAGAAAAATAATATTTTATTTCCTTCAAAGCCATACTCTACGTCCACTAGCTTCATTTCAAGGCCGATTTCGGCGATTTTTTTCTGGCAGTAGTCAAATGCTTGCTGTTCTTTTTTCTTTGCCGCCATAGCATTTCTATTGTCTTCTTCATCCGCGACGCGCACAAGTGGCCGTAGTGGCGTGACTACCATACTGTCTTCTATCATATGGTTGCCGCGTGAACACTCTCCGTATTCAAGGCCTTTAGCGGTCTCGACGACGACATTTTCACCTGATACGACATTGATTCCTGCCGGGTCGAAAAAATACTCTTTGCCTTTGCTGTTGAAACGAACGCTTATTATCTCAGTCAACACATTACCTACTCTCAATTGTTTTTTATTTATTGTTAAGGGATATGGACAAAAGGTCTGCGCATATCATTCCTGATATGTGCCCAGTCCCGACGTTTAAATCCAGCATTTCCCTGGCGCTTACAAGAACACGCTCGGCATGAGCGACGACCGCAAGTGGAAGCCCCTCTTTGTCGGGCGAGGGAGACTTCAATATCAGGGCTGCGCAACTGCGCGCCGCAGCTATGAAATCCGCAAACGCGCTTTTATCAAGCTTTTCCAAACGGAACATAAACTTTGTAAGCGGAGCGCTTCCATGCTTAATCGCCGAAAAAAAATCGTTTGCCATATCTAAAACAGTTGGATCGGGGGAATCCGGATCATATCTGGATACTAGGCTCACGCAACGCGAACGCACAGTTGGAAGCAACGCGGCTGGATTATCGGTTCTAAGTATGAATACAACATACGAAGGGGGCTCCTCAAGGACCTGTAAAAACGCGTTTTGCGCGCTAATATTCATTAAATCGGCGTTATTGATGATATATGCTTTCTTTTCAGCTTCATTTGGAACAATAATAACGTCTTTCTTCAATTCGCGCAACTGTTCGACAATGATCTCACGCTTATCAGGCAGTTTATCGACGACAATGATGTCCGGATGGATGTGGCGCGAGGCCTTATCGCAATGATGACATTTTAAACATGGTTTCTCTAAACCGCGCCCGGCACACACAGCAGCATGCGCGATAGTATCAGCCATACTGCCGGCGACGATATAAGCATGTGAGAGCCTGTTATAGTTTAAGCCAGAGTATACAGAAGTATCTGAGACACTCATTTGAGTTTTCACTTTCATCTCTTAGTTAACACATTTTACAATCATAGATGTTTCCCGTCAATAGAAATCTGTATATTGTAAATCAAATGAGAATTAGATATAATGCAACAGAAAAATAACTAGATGGAGATAGTTTATGAATGATAGTATTAACGACGTATTACAAATACTGATAAACAAGGGTGTAATAATAGTTGATCCAAGACAAACATATGTTTCTGAGGATGTAAAAACTGACAGAATTTATAAGGGTAGCACACTTTTTCCAGGGACGCGTTTGAGTGGGAGTAAAACCCTCATTGGGTCGTTTGCGAAAATTAGTACGGAAGGACCCGCTGTAATCAATGATTCTATAATAAGCGCCCATGCGGAAGTCGCAAGCGGATATATATCAGAAGCAACTTTGTTACCAAAGGCGCGGGCAGGGGCGAATTCTTATTTCAGGCAAGGGACACTTCTTGAAGAAGAAGCGTCAACAGCGCATTCAGTTGGGTTGAAACAATCAATACTAATGCATAGCGTTACTTTAGGATCTTTAATCAACTTTTGTGACATACTTATATCAGGTGGGAGTTCTCGTGTAAATCATACAGAAGTTGGAAGCGGCTTTATTCATTTCAACTTTACGCCTTGGGGCAGAAGTGGCGATAAAGCTACTCCATCACTTATAGGTAATGTAACAGACGGCGTGTTTCTTGACCAGGAACGTATATTCTTAGGAGGATTATCAGGAATAGTTGGTCCAATTTCAATAGATTTTGGAGCATTGACCGTTGCCGGACAAGTAATAAGGCAGCCTGTAGTTGGCTCGACCATATACTCGAAAGTTGGAGATGAAATCAATAGGAATTGGACGCCATCAGAATATAAATTATCAATCGAACATATGGAGAACGTCCGTGATAATAATGCTGCGTTTATAACAGAATTATACGCGCTTTTGGAATGGTACTCAAAAGTCAGATTAAAAAGATGCGATATGCAAAAAGATACTGAGATGTCTCTTGTCACTATTGGCGCGATTGATACCATTCATACCTGTATTATTGAACGGGTTAATAAGTACAATGACTTTGCGAGAGAGTGGTCTCTATCTTGTATTAACAAAACTTGTCTTGATGAAAATCGGGCAAACTCAGAGCTGCCACCAAGCAGTCAGATTAATTGGGAACCTGGCAAAAGTCATGCTCAATGGGTTATGGAACTCACTGAGAACGAAAAGCATGAACTCCACAATTGGCTAAAAAACTATAGTGAAAACATAAAAAACAAAATACGTGAACAACTGTTGAGTTAGCAGTATAGGAAGAATGCATGATGGTGCTGTTCAGTGGGCATCCAAAAACACAGGTTAATTACAGGCAACGCACTGGTACTGCGGTGAAAACTTGTACAATTGTCAAAACTTGTGTGCGGAGCCTGTAACCATTGCGAGTTTTTTGGATACCCATTGAACAGTTTCTGCATGATGGGTATATCAAAAAGATTATCGCTTTCTTGTTATGTCAAAAAGATTATCGCTTTCTTGTTATTGACAAGAAGGCGGGGATATAGTACAATGCGTAAGCGTTTCGGAGGTATGTGCTTCCGTAGCTCAGTTGGTAGAGCAGCGCATTCGTAATGCGCAGGTCGTCGGTTCGAGTCCGACCGGGAGCTCCAAAATACAACAGTACACGAGCGCGTTAAGAACCAGCGGCTTTTAGCGCGCTCTGTATAGGAAAGCGGAGTGATTCATATGATAGACAGCTTCCTTGAGCGGGCAAAGAGGGGCGAGAGCGTTTTTATATGTGACGTCAGAGATGCCTTCGGTTCACTGGGCGCAGCTGTAGAATGTGTTGTAGAGCTTGCGGCAGGCCCGCCCAGGCGCTACATTATCCCTGTCCCACGCCCTGAAAATGCGGAAGAATCGGAGTTTGTAAAAGAGTTTTTCTACGCGAACATTTACAATCTGATTTCGGCGCTGGGCGGAAAACGAATTAAAATAAACATTAAGCCCGGCGATGACCATATTGAGAAACTATGCGCCGATTTGGACGATGTTTTTCAGACATCCGTCCAACGTGGGAACCGCACAGGATACGGTAAATGCCTGAACGTTACGGATCGGGTCAATGCGGCGATGGGCTGTCAGGATTTCTGTTTTGAAATCGCGCACACAAAACGCAACGTAGTCCTTGACAACCACGATACCCCCGCATCCGACGCGCTTCCTGCTTTTCGGGCTGCCACTTCCGCAGCCAGAAATGCCACGCTTTGCGGTTTGGACATTGGCGGCACTGACATCAAGGTCGTAGGGACATTGGCGGGACGTATTAAAGCGCTGAAAGAATATGACTGGCGGCCATCGGATATGACTTCTATTGATGAGCTTATTTCACCGATTATGCTAATAACGCGCGTCATACGTGCAGCGCTGACACTACCGGATACAGGTCGCGGGAATGAACTGCGCGCGACGATGCTTGACAAAGACGCTACAGACGAAGAAATGAGCCGCGCTGTTGATGCCGCCGAATACGAATTCGGAGATTTAATACTGCTCGACGGCATAGGAGTTAATTTCCCCGATGTAGTGATACGTAACAAGATCGTTGGAGGCGAAACGCCAAAAACACAGGGTATCCGCAGATGTTCACCAGACTATGAGTCCGAATTCAGGCGGATTGCGGGATTGGATGAGATGCTGCTATCCCATTGCAAACCCGGTGGGGTGGTGAAAATTGCGAATGACGGTTCCCTTGCGGCGTATACGGCAGCGGTGGAACTAGCGCATTCAGCGCGCGCCGACGAGGTAGCGAACGGCGTATTCGCGCACACGCTTGGCACCGACTTGGGATCCGGATGGATCAACGAGAATGGGGAGATACCTCAGATCCCATTGGAGTTGTATAACTGCGCTATTGATCTTGGAAATTACCCTGCTAGGGAGTTTGACGCCCTTGATGTACGAAGCATACGAAATTTCAACACCGGTATAGCCGGAACCCCACAAAAAAGCGCGGGCCAGAGTGGCGCTTACCGTATGGCCCTTGAATTTTTTAAGCAAGACGCCCCTGAACTCTTCAATGAATTGATTGACAAGGGATTTATTGAAAGAAATGAAACCGGTCTGTATGTAACGTTAACGCCGCAGGATATGCGAAAACCGCTCCTAGAGCATATTATGGAGTTAGCCGATAATGGCCAACCACAGGCTGAGCAAGTGTTCCGCGAAATAGGCAAGTACCTGGCGGCAATTTGGCGGGAGACGGAATTTATTTTAAGCCCTGGTGTAAAGAGGCGTGTGCTCTTTGGACGTTTCGTCAAGCGTCAAAACTGCTTCAAACTCATGCAAGAAGGAGCGATTGGCATGTTTGGCGTCACACTCGACGCAGGCGATGATAGTCTTGCTTATACTCCGCTGATGCTTGACCTCAAAGCCGACCCCGTTTATACGGTGGCCCAGTTCGGGCAAGCGATAGGCGCTGCATACTTCGCGGCAGCAGAATTGAGCTAAACAGAAAAGAAAAACAGAAATAACAGAAAAACAGAAATAACAGAAAAACAAAAAGCACAGTAGCTACTCAACTACAGCAAGTGGAGATGATCATATATGTATTATCCAATTATGTTTAAGCCAATTTACAAGCATAGGATATGGGGCGGCGAAAGCCTCAAGGAGCTATTTGGTCGCGAGCTTCCGTTCAAGAAAGTTGGAGAGAGTTGGGATATCTCGTGTAGACCTGACGAGATGGGAATTGTAAAAAACGGGGAATTACGCGGCACTGCTTTTGAGCAGCTTACCGCTGCGGATCCAGAGGGGTATCTGGGAAAAGCCCTGTGCGCGGAAAAAGAATTCCCGCTTCTGATCAAACTGATAGACGCCAACGACGACTTGTCGGTACAAGTACACCCTCCGGGAGTTAAAAGCGAAGTTTGGTATATTATAAAAGCCCAGGATGGCGCGCGGCTAAACGCGGGTCTTGTTCCGGGAACAACTAAGGAAGATTTCGCCGCCGCGATGGGTTCCCGCGAGATCGAGAAATATTTGAATTTTATACCTGTCAAGCCAGGAGACGTGATGGACATCCCAGCCGGTACCGTACATGCTATTGGCGCAGGGCTGGTAATTGCGGAAATCCAGCAAAACTCCGACACCACATACAGGGTATACGACTATGGGCGTGTCGATGATTCAGGTAAACCCAGGCAACTGCATATCGACGAAGCGCTCGCCTCGATTAATTTTAGCGCGAGTTGCGGTTTGCAGCAGGGGCAGGAGACGGTTGTGCCAGGCGGCAAAACAGTATTATACTGTATGACGAAACACTATGCGTTATATGAATATTTTGTAGAAACGTATATCCGCGAAAATTCTGATCCGGATAAGTTTTTCGTATTCACATGCGTGGATGGAAGTTGCGAAATTCGTGCGGATGGACACAATGTGGTTGTTGCGGCGGGTGATTCCGTATTTATACCGGCGGCGCTCGGAGAATACGAGATATTTGGCACGTGCAGGTTGCTCAAAAGCTTCGTCCCCTGAGACACGGATATATATATATATACTAGTGAGCAAGAAATAGCAATTTTTGTTCAACGCGAGTATAGCAGAGTTTTTGATATAGCGAACAGTAACAAGTAAAGTAACAAAGTACAGGGCAACCAGTTGGTTGCCCTGTGTTGTTCGGTCACTAACCTGATGATGCGCCGGAAACCATTCGCGTATGCCCGTCCCATCAGTAGCGCAGCAGCGGAAAGTAGGCGTCTATCTCTTTGAGAACTGTGGCGCCCTGCGCGCGGCTTTGAGTCCATACTTTTTGCGTTCCTTCATCCTCGGGTCGCGAGTAAGAAAGCCGGCGTCTTTGAGCGGCTGTCTGTATGTCTCATCAAGCAGCAGCAGCGCGCGCGCGACGCCATGACGGATCGCGCCCGCCTGACCTGTGACGCCGCCGCCCTTAACTGTGGTGTCAATATCAACTTTACTAGTAGTTCCAGTAGTGTTCAGCGGTTGACGGACGATATATTTTAGCGTCTCAAGGCCAAAATAGTCATCTATGTCACGACCGTTAATAACAATCGAACCGTTTCCGCCCGGAATCAGATGAACCCGCGCGACAGAGGATTTTCTTCTGCCTGTCCCGTATAAATAAGGCTTTTTACTTGTATACATAACACATTCCCCCTACTGTTGAGTCCAGGCTACAGGTTTCTGAGCCTCATGCTTATGTTCCGCGCCTTCAAAAACCCGTAAGCGCTTCAACGCGAACCTATCAATGGTGTTTTTCGCCATCATCCCCCGTACCGCATGCGTCATGGCAAAATTCGGCCGGGTTTGCATTAAACGTTTGTAGCTGATCTCTTTCAGACCGCCCACCCATCCACTGTGGCGCCGATAATATTTCTGCTCAAGTTTGTTACCTGTCAAAATCGCCTGGGCTGCGTTGATAACAATAACAAAGTCGCCGCAATCGACATTGGGCGTGTATATCGGTTTGTGTTTACCACGCAATATATCCGCTGCTTTTGTCGCGGTACGGCCAAGAGGTTTTCCCGCCGCGTCCAGGATGAACCATTTTCTGGAAATGGTATCCTTCCTTGCCAGTGTAGTCGACATTATTCTAATCCTTCCTTATATCATATTGTTACCACTGTTGTTGGTTTTCTTTGACAAAACCTTAAAATCCTGGTAAAATAAACGCCAAATATATATACCATAAGCGAAAACCGGTGTCAAGACTTGTTTATGAAAAAAATGAATTAATTCCATGGTTCTCCCAAATACGCCGAAATACTCCTGAATACTCCCGTATTCTCGGTTTCAATATTCTTTTTATGGCGGACAGACAGATGAAAAATGATCACGTTTCCCGGAACTCAAACACTGTGGGAAACGAAAAAGCAGCACTGGGCGGATCCATTCCAAATGCCGGCGCGATGAATAAATTCACAGGGCTTATCCGCCGATGCGTGGATGATTATAAGATGATATCGGTTGGCGAGACGGTCGCGGTCGGCGTATCGGGAGGAAAAGACTCTATTGCGCTTTTGAGCGCCCTGGCGAATTTGCGGCAATACTATCCAAAACAGTTTGATCTTCATGCCGTTACGCTGGATATGGGATATGAAGAGACAGATTTCCGGCTTATCGCGAGTCTCTGTGATAAGTTGGATGTGCCATATACAATCCGTCGCGTGGATATAGCGCGTGTCGTCTTTGAAGAGCGGCATGAAAAGAATCCGTGTTCACTGTGCGCAAAAATGCGACGCGGCGCGCTCCATGATATGATCAAGGCTCTTGGTATAAAAAAGATAGCGCTGGCGCACCATTTCGACGACGCGATAGAAACATTTCTGCTATCGCTTATCTATGAGGGGCGCATAAGTAGCTTTCAACCGGTCACATATATGGACAGAGCCGACGTGACGCAGATAAGGCCAATGATGTACGTCGGCGAAGGTACGATAGTTAATCTTGTTGAAAAATACGGTCTGCCGGTAGTCGATAATCCGTGTAGAATGAACGGATTTAGCAAGCGCGAGGAAATAAAGACGCTTATAAAAACGCTCAGCGTCAGCTATCCAGATTTTAGGAACAAGGTTTTTGGCGCGATGCAACGCCTACCGATCGAAGGTTGGAAACCGGAAGTGTACGCGAGGCGTCCTCCGCCATAAACTTACGAAAAACTTAAGAAAAACATAACTGTTCAGAGGGCATCCAAAAGGCAAGAATTTTGAGTATTCTGACTTCTGACTCCTGACATATAACGTTACACACATCTTTAGGTTGCGGATGCGGCTCGCCGTATGCTATACTGCGTATACTTGATTAATCGCGATTTTTGAATTATATTGTCAGGGGGGCTTAAAATGGCGGAAAGCAAAGAGTATATCAGAATTAATGATGAAAAGGGTAGTATAAACATATCAGTGGAAGTTGTAGCTGTCATCGCGGCTGCCGCCACTATCGAGGTGGAAGGCGTACACAGCCTGTTTTTCTCTTATGGCAAAGAACCAACAAATATGCTCAGCAAAAAAGCATTATCGAAAGGCGTAAAACTGACTATCGAAGGGGATGATATAACAGCCGATGTGTATATTGTCGCTTCGATAGGTTACCCGGTTAATGAAATTGGCGTTGATGTCCAAAAAGCTGTCATATCCGCTGTCGAATCGACGTTGGGAGTAAAAGTCAGCACGGTTAACGTCAATATTTGCGGCGTGTCGTTAAAAAAGACCAAATAAAGTATATGACAAGGACTATAGCTAGAGAAATAGCGGTCAGGCTGTGCTTCTGCGTTTCAGAGAACCCAACGGATCCGAGTGAGATGCTGTTTAATGTTTTTAAGGAGGAGTATTACTCCACGTTGAAAACAGAAGACAAACTGTATACGGAAAGCCCTGACGAAAAACAGCTTGAATACATTACGCGTCTGGTTACTGGTGTTTTTGAGCATTCGGCGGAACTTGACGGATACATCGATAAATATGCCGTTGGCTGGAGATTTGGTAGAATATCCAGGACGGCGGTGGCTATTTTAAAAACGGCGATGTATGAAGTGTTGTATATGCCGGATATTCCTGACAGAGCCGCGATAAACGAGGCGGTTAAGCTGGCTAAACGTTATGAGCCACCTGAAACGGTATTATTTATAAACGGCTTGCTGGGCGGTTTTGCCCGCGCGGAAGACAAAGGAAATAAGCCGGCGACTAAGCCAGCAAATGCGGAAACGGTATGATAAATGGCGGATAGAATTTTTACAGTCAGCGAACTCAATGGCTATATTAAGGATATGCTTGACTCTGATGTTTTACTTTCGGAGGTATACGTCCGGGGCGAGCTATCTAATTATAAAATGTACCCATCCGGTCATCACTATTTTACGGTCAAAGATGCCGAGGCGTCGTTGCGTTGCGTGATGTTCAGAAGTAGTGCCGTAAATCTTCGATTTAGGCCGGGAGACGGCATGAACGTCATCGTTTTTGGTCGCGTTTCTGTCTATCCGAGAGATGGGGCTTATCAACTTTATGCGCGCGAAATCACGCCGGATGGCGTAGGAGACCTTTATATTGCGTATGAACAGCTTAAGGAGAAACTACTAAAAGATGGGTTATTCGAGCAACAGTATAAAAAGCCTTTGCCTCGTTTTCCTATGACGATAGCGGTAATAACATCACCCGTTGGAGCAGCGGTACGCGATATTATCAAAATCCTGAAGGCGCGCTGGCCTATGGCAAAAGTGTTGATAGCGCCTGTCCGCGTCCAGGGAGTTGAAGCGCCGCCGGAGATTGTGGACGCTTTGCGGTTCATAAATGAAAACAACTGCGCGGATTTGATAATAACAGGCCGCGGCGGTGGTTCTATTGAGGATTTATGGCCTTTTAACGATGAACGCGTCGCAAGGGCGATATTTCAATCCACCATACCAGTCATATCCGCCGTCGGGCATGAACCGGATGTTACGATTGCGGACTTTGTGGCTGATTTGCGCGCCGCTACTCCATCGAACGCGGCGGAACTTGCTGTTCCTGATGTAGGCGATACGCTCGCGATGCTTGGGACTTTGGAAATCCGGATGTGCCAGGCAATAAGCCGCGACCTGACATTACGACGGCGACGTCTCACTGAGCTTTCGAATAAGCGAGCGCTTCAAAGCCTACAATATTTCATTGACGATAAACGGGTACTCATCGACCGTAATCAGGATATGCTTTGCGCGGCGATGCGGGGAAAGCTCCACAGAAACCGCGAAAGGTACGGGCGGTTGGCTGCCTCGCTTGACGCGATGAGTCCACTCAAAGTTTTAGGGCGGGGTTACGCGATAGCGCGTAGGGAAGATGGGTTGATCATTAAGGCAGCGTCGGATGTAAGCGCTGGCGACCGGATAGCGGTAAGAGTAGCACGCGACGAAATCAAGTGTGTTGTTGAATGCTAGTATAAGTAAAAGGAATTGCTAAAATATGGAAAAGACAAGCTCAAGCCCGGAAATGTCATTTGAACAGATAATAGCCAGAATAGACGAAATCGTACGGTTTCTTGAAAAAGGAGACGCGCCATTGGATCAATCGCTGACACTGTTTGAAGAAGGAGCGAAGCTGATAAAAACAGCCGGGAAAATGCTCGATGAAGCCGAACAGACAGTTACTTGTCTACAGAAAGGCGATTCCGGGGAACCTATGGAAACCTTATTCGTCGACTAGCTAGTGTATGTATAGTTAAAAGTATTGAACGATAGTATAATGACAAGAAGAGCGGCGCAGTATCCTAGTCAGATCTGCCGTCTACCAGGAAGGGCCTAAAAATCCTTTAAAGGGCACATCTTTGAAGCCCCTTGTGCCTGCTTCAAACGCCCAGTTTGGGGTGGGTGCTGGGGGGAAGCGTTGCGTTTGCTGCGCTTGCGTTCTCAGGGCGCTCACCAATGGCATGGAGATTCCGACCCTGTTGACGTGGAGACCTGTTCTTGTGCGGGACGCCTTTGAATTGCGCGGATACCTAATAGGTCGATCCCGTACGAATCAGGCTTGAACCTGTATTGCGGTGCGTTAGGGATGAGCGGAAACTGTTTCGCGCGATCCCGGGCGAAAGCCTGAGTGCTGTGTGCAGCGTAGCCTGCCTTGAGTGGCAAATGCGGATGGGGGAACCACGCGTTATTGTTATGGCCATAGCATACCACGCGATCGCCCCTTGAAATATTTCCTGCAAAAGAGGCTAAGAGACGGTTTGACTGTAGTGGAAAACACCTAGGCTGTCCGGAGATGGCAATAAGGCCTTCGGGGCGGGCGGGGGATTGCGGTACGGACTAAGTGGCAATCGGGTATCGGAGATGGGAGCTAAAACTCCGCTGGCAACGCTCCGGACGTGTGTTTAAAGGGGAACCGCCTCATCGGCAACGTGAGGTAAACACGGGGGAAAGCCGGCCCGACCTAAGCCGTAAGATTTACTCCGCGCGCTGCCGCTTCGTGATTTGAGCATGAAAAATGAAAACAAAACAAAGTTTAAGATGGATATTAAAAATAGTAATCATCAGCGTCGTTGCGTCAATGTCCTTTTCGCTTGCTTCAAACAAGTTGTTTGAGCAGGCAGGTTATATAATGGCATTTATAATACTGGCGATGTTTATAGCTGTTGGGGTTGTATTCGACGCAATCGGAGTCGCGGTTACAGTGGCGCAGGAAGCCCGGTTCCATTCGATGGCGACGCGCCGCGAGCGAGGCGCGTTAGAGTCTTTGCGACTTATTAAAAACGCCGATAAGGTGGCGTGCTTTTGCAGTGATGTGGTCGGGGACGTCACGGGGATAACCACAGGGACTATAGTAACCCTGATGGCGGTGAGGTTGGCGGAAGGGTTGGATGCCGAAAATCTTCTTATTCCGCTGATAATATCAGGCATCGTCACGGGGCTTGTTATTGGAGGAAAAGCGGCTGGTAAGATGATCGCCATCAATAAAAGCACCGGCATAGTGCTTTGGGTAGGGAAACTGATGAATATTCTGCATTTAAGAAAACATAATAAATAATTGGATACCTACTGATCAGTTGTAATAATTGAAGTAAACTGTTGCTGTTACTGTTACGGCGCCGTTAAATTGAGGTTTTATTCCATTGAGCATACTTGAGAGTATTAATTCACCATCAGACGTCAAAGAGCTTCCTGAGGACAAACTGGATGACCTTTGTGCGGAAATACGCGAGTTTCTAATAAAAAGCGTTTCTGGAACCGGGGGACACCTGGCGGCGAATTTAGGCGTGGTCGAGTTATCTGTCGCGATCCACAGAGTGTTTGACACACAAAAGGACAGGTTGGTGTTTGATGTCGGACACCAAAGTTATACGCATAAGATCCTAACCGGAAGGAAAGCCGGCTTTGGGTCACTGCGGCAGTTTGGAGGACTCGCGGGGTTTTCAAAGCCGTCCGAAAGCGTGCATGACGCCTGCGTATCGGGGCACGCGTCGTCATCGATATCATTAGCGCTCGGTATATCCAGGGCGAGGACGCTGTCACGTGGGGACTATTATGTCGTCGCCCTTATTGGCGACGGAGCGCTGACGGGCGGCCTTGCTTATGAAGCGTTGTCCGATGCCGGGGAATCCAGCGAGCCTATGGTAATAATACTCAACGACAATGGTATGTCGATTACAAACAATGTCGGCGGGATAGCGCGCTACCTATCGCGTCAGAGAATGAAACCCTCATACGCAGCGTTTAAGAAGCTATACAGACGCGTTATGGAAAAGCTACCGGGAGGGCGCGCGCTGTGGAGATTTATACACCGTATCAAAACCGCGATAAAAGAAGCGATCCTTCAGTGTAGCTTATTTGAGGACATGGGGCTACAGTATTCAGGACCGGTCGACGGACATGACATAGGCAGGATTGTCGAAGCTCTCGAGTGGGCAAAGCGGCAGAGTAAACCTGCGGTTGTTCACGTTCTGACACAAAAAGGCAAAGGGTACGAACCCTCTGAGCTTTCGCCCGAGGACTATCATGGGGTCGGCCCATTTGATTATAGAATCGGCGTTAAAAATAACGGCGAGAAAACGTTTTCATCTACCTTTGGACAGGAACTGACGGAATTGGCGTTGAATGACCCCAGGATTTGCGCTATTACTGCGTCAATGACGACAGGCACAGGGCTTGAAGGTTTTGCCGCGCGTTTTCCGGAAAGGTTTTTTGACGTTGGCATTGCTGAAGGCCACGCGGCGGCAATGGCTGCGGGAATGGCTTCAAGGGGAGCAATACCTGTTTTTGCGGTGTATTCTACGTTTCTCCAACGTTCATACGATATGTTGATCCATGATGTAGCAATAAGTGGGTTGCACGTCGTTTTCGCGGTGGACAGGGCGGGATTGGTTCCAGGCGACGGCGAGACGCATCAAGGCGTGTTTGACGTCGCGTACCTCAGCAGCGTCCCCGGTATGACTATACTATGCCCGGCAAGTTTGACGGAACTTCGCGACATGCTGCGATACGCCATTAATGATGTTACAGGACCGGTCGCTGTAAGGTTTCCGCGCGGTGGCGAGGGAGAATACGCTGATGGAGGGGTTGACCATATCAAAATCGAGCGTGAGGGGAAGGATTTCACCATCGTTACATATGGCGTGGATGTCAACACTGCGATTAGCGCAGCCGGAACTCTTGAGAAGGACGGAATTTCCGTAGGAATTGTCAAGCTAGGTTGCATATGCCCAATCAATACTGATATAATAAACGCAATCAAGGGCGCCGTTGTCAAATCAGGCCGATTGCTGGTCCTCGAAGAATGTTCTCGCCGAGGCGGGGCTGGGGAAAGCATAGTAGCGTTGCTTACAAGCCTTCGGGTCAAGCTGAAATGCGCGATATTGCTAAATACAGGGGACATATTTCCTCCATGCGGCGACGTTAATGATTTGCGTAAGCTTTGCGGGATCGACTCGGAAAGCGTTTGCGGAGCGATAAAGAAAGAATTGAAACGGATATGAACAAGTCCAGGCTTGATGTTTTACTTTTTGAGCGAGGATTAGTAGAGAGCCGTGAACGCGCCAAAGCCATGATAATGAGGGGCTGTGTTTTCGTCGATGGCAACAAAGCTGAAAAGCCGGGTATGCAGGTTGCGGACGCTGTATTCGCTGAAGTCCGTTGCGGGCATGGGTATGTCAGCCGGGGAGGTCGGAAACTGGAAAAAGCGCTGGAGTTCTTTGGTGTGTCGCCAAAAGATAAGGTATGTGTCGATTGTGGGGCTTCAACGGGCGGCTTTACCGATTGTCTGCTCCAAAAAGGAGCGAGAATGGTATATGCCGTCGACGTTGGGTACGGGCAGCTTGCCTGGAGCATAAGAAACGACGCCCGCGTCGTAACGATGGAAAGAACTAATATCCGGTATTTAACCAATGACATGCTTTCTGAAAAACCGGAGCTCGCGACAATAGACGTATCGTTTATATCACTTGCCCTAGTGCTTTCAACTGTTCGAGAACTATTGACCGACGATGGCGAAGTGGTATGCCTGATTAAGCCGCAGTTTGAAGCGGGCAGAGGAAAAGTAGGAAAGAACGGAGTCGTACGCGACCCAATAACGCATTGCGAAGTTTTAGAAGCATTTATCCGATACGCGGGTGAATTAGGATTCCATATCAAAGGCATCACTCATTCACCTGTAAGGGGACCAAAGGGGAATGTCGAGTATCTAGGCTGGCTATGTCGCCAAGGGGAGGATACGGCGATTAACGTGGACGAGGTAGTATCGGAGTCCCACAAGTCGTTAATGGGGTCTGAATATGATTGATCAGAAAAAAATAATTCTATACCCGAATGCTCAGCGTGATGTTGGTTTTGTTACAGCGCGGCGAGTAAACGAAATGCTAAAGAAAAACGCAAAACGCGTCGTCTTGTGTCCTGCGTTCGACAATGAGGCGACCAGATTTGTACCCCCGCCAGACATAGAGACAGCCATGATCAATGACGAACTGAAGTCGGCGGAAATGATAATCACATTTGGGGGAGACGGCACGGTTTTACGAGCGGCGAGAGCGGCTGCCGATACGGAGACACCGATTCTCGGAATTAATCTTGGCGGAAAAGGATTTCTTGCGGAACTTGAGTTCGGAGATATCGCTTTGATCGAAAAAGCCGTGACTAGCGGATACGATATCGAAAACCGGATGATGCTTGACATAGAATTGTTAAGGGACGGCATGGCGATCAGCCGAAATTTTGCGCTCAACGACGTAGTGATCAAGGGGGATAACAAGGTTATCGAACTGATACTGTCTGGGGATGACCAGGTAATATCCCACTTTTCGGGCGATGGAGCGGTTATCGCGACGCCTACAGGCTCGACAGCCTATTCTATGGCTGCGGGCGGCCCAATCGTAGAGCCGGCAGCCAGCAATATAATAGTGACTCCAATTTGCGCACACACGCTCGAAGCAAAATCTTTCGTACTTGTTTCTGACAGATGTGTATCAGTTGAAATAGGTTATCGGAAGCGCAATCCCGCGTACATGTCCGCAGATGGAGGACAGCATATAGGCATTCTAAGCGGAGATAGGATAGATGTACGTAAATCAGCCAGATGCGCCCGGTTTGTACGTTTGTCGAAAAGGAATTTTTATGAAAAAGTAAGTGAAAAACTGGGGGAACGACCATGAAAAAGGAGCGGCAGAGCGCAATACTGAGAATTATCGCGTCTGTTGATGTCGAAACGCAGAACCAATTGATAGCGGAACTCGACAATGTCGGTATCAATAGTACGCAGGCAACCATATCAAGGGATATCAAAGAACTCAACTTAATCAAAGAGCTGACGCCGTTGGGTGTTTATAGATATGTCGCGAGTGGCAAGTTGGAGATGCACAACCATACCATACGCCTGAAAGCTATTTTCAGAGAAAGCGTGACTTCCTACGCGTACGCCCAAAATATTGTTGTAATTAAAACGTTGCCGGGACTTGCTCCAGCAGCGTGCAGCGCGATCGATAGCATGGGAATAAGGAGCCTTATAGGTTCGCTCGCCGGCGACGACACAGCCTTTCTCGCAATGAGCGATAATACCGCTGCTGAGAGGTTTTGCCGGGAGATAGAAGATATAATGAAATGATTAAATTGCTTCATATTGAAAACATCGCAGTAGTCGAAAAAGCGGATATAGAATTCACTGCCGGGCTAAATGTGCTGACAGGTGAAACAGGTGCGGGCAAATCGATCGTTATTGACGCGCTTTCCGCAGTGACGGGCGGGAGAGCGTCGAGAGATCTGATAAGAACCGGCGCCGTTTTCGCGTCTGTAACGGCTGTCTTTTCTGGAGCGTCCGGCAACGAGTGGCTTACCCAGAACGGTGTTGAAAGCGATGACAGCGACGAGGTTTACATAACACGGAGGATTTCCGCAGATGGGAAAGGAGTTTGCCGAGTCAACGGCGTCCCGACGCCTGCTACGCAACTACGCGAGCTTGGCGCCGCGTTGCTCGATATACATGGACAAAACGACGGCAGAAAATTGCTTGACGAGGGGGCGCATCTTCAATACTTGGACTCATTTGGAGACCTTGCGGATATAATTAGCGAATATCGTGAAGCGTACAAAAAACTCAGTGAAATAAAAAGCGAAATTGAAAAGCTTTCGATGGGTGAGCGCGAAAAAGAACGTCGCGTAAGCGAGCTAAGCTATCAGATCGAAGAAATAGAGAGAGCAAGGCTCAGGCCTGGGGAACAGGATGAACTTTCGGAAAGGCGGGTATTACTGCTTAACGCCTCAAAGTTGACGGATGGTGTCGAGACCGCGTTTCGGGCGATGCATGGCGGCGACAGCGCTGACGGAGCCGTGGCGCTCATTAGCGACGCGCAGGAAATGCTGGATCGCGCGGCGACCTATTCAGACGGGTTGCGGGCATTAAGTGAACGTTTGCTCGACCTGCGTTATACCGCGCAAGATATTGCAGATGAATTGAGGGATTTCCGAGCGCGACTTGATTTCACGCCCGATGAACTTGATGAGTTGGAGTCAAGATTGGACGTTTTGCGACGAATCACGCGCAAATATGGCGGAGAGAAGGAAGCGTTGGAGCGCCTGGAGCGCGGTAAAACGGAGATTTCCGATATCGAAGATGGGGCGGGTAGACTTGCTAAACTCGAAAGCGAACTGGAAACATGCGCTCAGGAGGCGACGAGACTCGCTGAGCAACTGTCCAGGATGCGAAAAGCCGCTGCCGGGACTCTTGAGGGCGTAGTGATGGATGAACTGTCGCAGCTTAATATGCCTGGAGTGAAATTTTTAGTTGAATTTGAAGCCGTACGGGGCGATTATGGACTTTGTGTTTCGGGGTGCGACGAAGTTCGCTTCCTGATGTCCGCTAACGCTGGCGAAGCGCCGGGGAGGATAGGCCGTATCGCGTCAGGAGGCGAACTTGCGCGAATTATGCTCGCTTTGAAAAACGTGCTAAGCGGCGCGCAGGATTCCTGGACGATGATATTCGACGAGATCGACTCCGGCGTATCAGGCATCGCCGCTCAACGTGTCGGCGAAAAACTCGCGATTCTGGCGAAACAACGCCAGGTGCTATGCGTGACGCATCTACCACAGATAGCGGCAATGGCTGATACCCACTTTGAGATACGCAAGAGCGTGAGTGAGGGGAGGACATACACATATGTAAACGAGCTTGATTATGAAGGAAGAAAAATGGAAATAGCCCGCTTGAGCGGAGGGGAAAACATAACGGCAACGACGCTCAAGAGCGCGGCGGAGCAACTGTCGGCGGCGGATAAGTTCAAGAAAGCCACGCTTGGCTAAACATCCAATAAAAAGCTGTAGCCTTTGTTCACTTCTTAGCCTGCGACAAGCTGGCAATAGTCGCAAATTCGCCGGAAACCGTATTAAAGGCATCCACAAGCTTTGGATCAAAGTGGGTTCCGCGGCTATTTCTAATAATTTCCGCAGCTTTCTCAGATGGGAAAGCTCCCTTATATGAACGGACGGAAACCAAGGCGTCATAAACGTCCGCTATTGCCATTAGCCTCCCTTCAAGAGGAATATTTGTTCCCTCAACGCCGTCAGGATAGCCGCTTCCGTCCCATTTTTCGTGGTGGGAACCCGCAAAATTCTTAGCATGTCTCAGAAATCCGCTATCCGGCGTAGTTTCTTCCATCCGGCAGATAGCCTCCTTCCCGATTTTGGCGTGGGTCTTCATGATTTCGTATTCCTCGTCGGTTAGCTTACCCGGCTTGTTGAGGATAGCGTCGCTGATCGCTATTTTTCCAACATCGTGCAGTTGGGAAGAAGGCAGCACGAAATCCATATTCCACGAACACAGTTCATCACTATATTCGTTTGCGTCGATCAAACCGTCTATTAGGCACTTTAAGTATTTTTGAATTCTGTGGATATGACCGCCGGTAATGTCGTCCCGACTCTCAACCATCCCTGCCACAATATTTAGGATCGACGTCTGAAGATCGAAAACCTCTCCAATTTTTACAATTAATTTCTTTTGAATTATTGAGTTTAGTTCCTGTAATTCCTTTTTCTTGTCTGCAAGGGATAGGTGCGTTTCGATACGCCGCAGAAGAAGTGGAGCGTTGAAAGGCTTGTAGATGTAGTCCACAGCGCCGAGCATTAGCCCTTCCATCTCACTTTGCTCACCGTTCATAGCGGTTACAAATATAACCGGAATATCTTTATATGCCTTGTCGTTCTTCAACAGACGTATTGCGTCATACCCGTCAAGTTCAGGCATTTCCACGTCCAAAAGGATCAAATCAGCCGTAATGTGACCGAGCATTTCAAGCATTTTTGCCGCTGATGATACAGGAAATACTTCATACAGCGGTTTTAGGATATTTTTAATAGTTGTTAAATTCGTTAAGTTGTCGTCAACAACGACAATTTTTTTATTCTTATTCATTTGGAGCCTCCTTGCTTTTCCAGCATCTGGTAAATGCGCGTATTTTCCACTTTTATATCAGTATAAAGCATTCTACCACGATTGGTTTGCACAATACAGACATCAAATAAAATTTTTTTTCATTTGAAGAACATGATATGCCTTTCGCAAAAAATTCATACTGAAACGCATAATTGTGACTAATAATAAACATAATCAACGCAAATATAGACAACTTACTAACATTATTGTGTTGAATATTAACACACAATAGTATATAATACACAAATGTCGTTGTATGGAGGGGTGAAATATGTCAGATCATTGTGGCAAGGATAAACCTTTGAGTCAGATAGGTGCGTTACAATTTGGCCGAACAGACCTTTTTATCCGGCCACGTGTAAATAAACTCTTAACAAAGGCAGTTAAGAAACCGCTGGTCGTTGTCTGCGCGGGGATGGGTTATGGAAAAACCATCGCGGTTTCCGATTTTGTGCGCGAGTGCGGGCTTCCAACTGCATGGATGCAATTTTCTGAATTCGACAACATTGGGCTGAGCTTTTGGGACACATATACCAGCGCCGTAGAGCATGTTAATAAATCGCTGGCTGAGGAAGGCAGGTATCTGGGCTTCCCCGACACTGAAGACTCACGGAACCAATATTTCCTGCAACGCGACCGATTAATGGCAAATCAACGATATTTGACGGTGCTCGACGACGTACATTTGGCGAAAGATGCCGCCGTAGTCAATTTCCTAGAACATCTAATATGTAATTCGCCGCCAAACCGAACAATAATATTGATCTGCCGCGAGCTGCCCCAGATCAACATTTCAGGATTGCTCGTCAGAGGGATGGTGTCGAACCTTAATGAAAACGATTTGAATTTTACTGAAAGCGAGCTTGCCCAATATCTCTTGCAACAAGGTTTGTCAGCGGAAATACCAAACCTGCCTGAAATTTTTTGTGATACGGAAGGATGGGCGTTTATTATAAACTTCATGGTCAGGATCCTGAAAAAAACGCCTGGCTATACAGGACACATTCGTGACGTTATGAAAAAAAACATATTTCTGCTTATGGAAAGGGAAGCATGGAACGTGATTTCCGAGCGTCTGCAACGATTTTTAGTGCGCCTTTCGCTTGTGAACCGCCTGTCTGCGGAATTGGTTTCTATGATGGCGGAAGGGGACGAGGATATTCTGTCGGAGCTAAATCAGCAACGCGTGGTTTATTGCCGCTTTGACGAATACACAGGCTGCTATCTGATACACCACCTCTTTCTTGATTATTTGCGGTCTAAACAAGATATCTTAAGTTCTGAAGAAATATATAATACATTTAAAATTGCGGCTGAATGGTGCGTTAGGCACGGGTTTAACATCGACGCTTTGAACTATTATGAAAAAATCTCCAAATATAACGAAATCGTTCAAATAATAATCGAAGCTCCCACGCAGTTGCTTCTTAGCGTCGCTTCGCATTTGAAAGGGATTTTTGACCGAGCGCCTGCCAACGTCTTCGATCAGACACAGTTTTTCGCTTGTGCGCACGTACGGGTACTCATGCTATCCGGTATGTTGGGGGAGGCGCTCGATCTACTGAAACGCTACGAAGAAAAGTTTCTCCAATTACCGGACGGAGACGAGTTCAGAAATCGTTCGTTGGGAGTTTTGTACTATTTATGGGGTGTCCTGCGACAACTTAAGTGTTCTGAGGATGATATATATGATTTTGACGTGTATTATGAAAAAATGAGCCATTACCTGACATATTTGCCTGACGGGCAAATAAACGACAATTATCCCATCGGCCCATGGATCAATAGGGTGGGCGTCGCGAGGACTGGGGCGATACAGGAGTATTTAGACGCGATAGCCAGTTCGGCAGGATATGTCTCAAAAGGATCGATCAACTGGATGGAGGGCCTTGATGATTTAGGCCGGGCCGAACTGTTTTTCTACCGGGGGGAAATCAACTCGGTAAAGCCGCTCATCGCCAGCGCTCTTGAACGCGCGAAGAGAGGCAAGCAGTTTGCAATTGTTAGCCTTGTGCTGTTTTATTCCATGAGGATAGCGATTTGGCAAGGGGAATATATAAAAGCCGAACAAGCTTTGGAGGATATGGAGGCGCTACTGGAGGAGAATGATTTTTATAACCGCTTTTCAATATATGACATAGTCCTTGGCTGGTATTACTATGCCATGCGCCGCCCTGAGAAGATACCAAGCTGGTTGAAGGGGAAATTCACCCCATATTCATTAACGAATCTGCTGGACAATTTCAGCAACCAAATAAAAGCGCGCTATTATTATATGGCAAAAAAATACAGTGTCCTGCTCAACTATATCAAAGAGCAGGGGCAGCTGGAATCAACGCTGTACGGCCGAATCGAAATGCTTGCGATGGAAGCGTGCGTGTTTTATCAGATGAAAGATAAAAAAGCTTCTTACTCGACGCTGCTGGCAGCTTATGAGATTGCGTCGCCAAATGATATTGTCATGCCTTTTATTGAGATGGGAAAGGATATGCGGACGCTGACGCTTGCCGCCATGCACGATGAGGACTGTGAAGTCCCTGAACCTTGGCTCAAGAGTATAAATCAGAAGTCTTCTATCTATGCCAGACATCAGGCAATGGTAATTTCTGAGTATAAAAGGGCAAATGACCTCAACGCGGGGATCGGACTAACCCATCGTGAAACCGAGGTCCTCAACGACTTATATAAAGGCTTTTCGCGTTCTGAAATCGCAGCTAACCAAAGTTTGTCAATTAACACTGTGAGGCTTATCGTTAATACGATTTATGAAAAACTAAAAGCCCGCAATCTTGTGGAACTGATCCGTATCGCTCACGAGCAGAAACTGATTTAGCGTAGCGCTACTACTCAGAAACTGTTCAGTGGGTGTCCAAAAACTCGCAATGGTTACAGGCTCCGCACACAAGTTTTGACAATTGTACAAGTTTTCATCGCAGTACCAGTGCGTTGCCTGTAACCAACCTGTGTTTTTAGATGCCCACTGAACAGTTTCACTACTCAGTTTGCATTTCAGTTTCATTTTGCGCAAGGTCTTGAAACATTAGAGGAGTTGTGATAGAATCCACGGGAGCGCGGATGTGATGGAATTGGTAGACATGCAGGATTTAGGTTCCTGTGCCGAGAGGTGTGCGGGTTCGAGTCCCGCCATCCGCACCAAATGAGTGAAAAACCTTGTGCCGAAATGGACACAGGGCTTTTCGCTTTGGCCTTCTAACTCCCGGAGCTACGTATAAAGTTTCACGCATCGGCCGCGAGCATAGCTAACAATCCGCTTGAACCTCTGAACCGAGTACCCTATCAACGTAGCGGTTCTGGAACAAAAAATTCTGCGACGACACAGCCCAGTTTATCATTAATGATTCAGTGTAAATATCCTTGAGCGGTATTTGCCCGGCGCGATTTGGGCTGTTGGTTGGGATCAGAGTTTTCAAAAACCTATTCATATATATACCCTCCATATTGGACGCCGCATAGCGCATAGCGACTGTGGCGCTCTGTCAGTTTCATCGGGATAGATCGCTTAAAGAGCCGTCAGTATCATGATTATATCGCGAAATAACAGACAGATTCAATATACGTTTATTTGCAAGTATACAAAAAAGATTATTGACAATATCGGTATACATGGTAGAATACTCTAAGTGAGATGTGAACTCGTTCGACACCAAAATTTAAAAAAAAGGAGAGAAGAATTATGCAGAAACAAGGCAGACGATTTAGGAGCGCGCTATCCATTTTGCTGTCTGTATTGATGCTGGCGGCTGTGTTGCTTGGCACAATACAAAGCACGCTTGCTCTGGAGGCGGTACCTCCCCCAATCGACCCGCAAAGCTGGCAACTGTCACGCGACAAAACCTTTGACGACTATAAACCCAACCCAGTTATAAACTGGATGACGGAATTTAATCCGCAGAGCATAGCGAGACCCACATCACTGAGGAACAACACTGCCAAGACGGCTATCGCGGGCGGGCTGATAATGATCGAATACCTGGATCGCAAATTCATCAGCCGCGGCGATGTCGGCAGTGACCCACTTGGTTATTACCTCTATAAGCAAGACGGTTCGGGGCTAGCCGACACCAAGTCAAACAACCCCATCTACAATGTTCCCCAACTTGTCGCCGATGAAAAACATGGAGGCGATATTTCCAAGGTTACGGACGCGGAGTTCGCTCAGTGGTGGGCGGATTACCTCAACAAGCCCCAGGAAATCAACAATGGCTTGACTATAAACGAATTCTGGCGCGAGAACAGCTACGGCAAATGGTCTATCGATCTTACCCCTTATGGGCCTTACACCATACCCTATTTCGAGTTTGAAACTATGGGTTATGATCAGGGTTCCTCAAGTTTCCAAACCTATCGCGATCAGCCGCCCTCTTTCCGCAGAGGCTCAAGCGGCACCAGCAGCGGCTTTGGTTTCGATTCAGTAGCAGCGACGCTGGTGGACAGTTATGTTACGACCGGTGATTTTGACTGGAACAATATTGACTTTTTCTTCTGGCTCCATGCTGGGTATGACGAGAGCGGCGTATGGCAGGAATTCGGCATGAACCAATTCCCCTCCAGGAAAGACGTCCCATATGAACTCGGTCCCGGTCCCAGGATGAAGAAGGTTGAAGAGTTCTTTACTGAAAATCCACAGTGGCTTACGACATACGCGGCAAGATATAACGGCGGAAGCAATTCGACTACCGCAACCAGAGACTTCTGGGCCGGCGAGCTTGCTAAATACAACGCGTTGGTAGCAGCCGGTACGCCAGAGCTCTATGAATTCAAGCTTTCCCAGGCTGACTGGGATTGGGTGAATACATACAATGATGGAACCACTAAAAACACTCGTTATGTTAACTTCACATCTTGGGAAGCCTGCGTGGGCGAGTGGTCTCATATGTCAAGCATAACCAGGAACAGCAGGACTATCAGATATTCCACACAGGGCGAAAACGACGGTATGGCCACGTTTGCGCATGAGTTCGGCCACATCGGCGGCTTAAGCGACAACTACGGCAACCCCTACACAGCAAGATTGACAGCCGCGACAGAGCCATGGGAACTGATGAGCCGAGGCAGTTTCGCAGGTCCCTTCGGCGATCACGCTCGCTGGACCGTACCAGGCATTGAAGCGGGATCTGTGCCTGTACACTTCTTGACATATAACAAGATAGCGATAGGAAGCACATACTATGACACAGGCGACGTACTGACCCTTAGTAAACAGGATCTGGCTGGGCGTACGCCATTGGTAGCGGAGATCGTAGCGCGCAATGTGCCGCTCAACAACGCCGGATACTATCCGCAACTGGAACAGTACGGACTCAAGAGTCCCAATTACTATAAGGCTATTCGCCTGAATTTCGCGAGCGGTACCGGTACTTGGGGCGACCAAGCCACTACAGCTTCTAACGGATTTACCCAGTTCGGCGGCAGCATCGCCAACGGCAGAATGGGCATCGAAGTGGTGCAACGCACAGGATATGACAGCTTCGCCCCTGACGACGGCGTAATGATTACCCGCAATAACCGCGTGGTAGACTCCCACAACTACGACATCGCTTTAGTCGACTATACGGTTAAAGATGGCTTTGGGATAGGCTGGGACGACCATGTTTCCTACACTGTTGGCCACGCCGCCCAATTGTGGGATAGCGCTTTCCACGTCGGCAAATCCTTTACTGATACCGGTTATTATAGGACGATATACAGCGATAACGCTGCCGATGACTTCGGCACGAGGACCACTGCTATTACGAACCAACAGGGACCCCGCTATTATGCCTCCGAGAGCAGCGGCGTGACCTGGCAGAGGGGCATCGTAGAGCGTGGAAGCATCATGCAGTGGGAAGAGCAGGGCGACAGGGAGATTGCCTCAGGAGATACGATAAACGAATGGCATGACACAAGAAATGACCTGCACTTCTACATACTGGCTAAAAACATGCACGAAGGCCCCTACGGTGACTTCCTCAGCTACACGGTTGGTATGAGGCATGGCGCTGGTACTGCGGTATCCGGTCAGCTAGCGGTAGTCCCGAATGTAGCCGAAGCGGAGATAGTTGGCCGCGTGGCTGTGGTGAACTTCGATATCACCAACACTGGCGCGACCGCGACGGATATCATTCGCGTTGACGCTAAGAGCGGGTTGGATGTCACCATTCTCAACGATTTATATGCGATAGCTCCGGGCGAGACTGTTACCGTGCCGGTCTATGTAAGCTATAAATCAGCCGCTAACTTAGCGAACCTAACGGTTGGCTTGGATGTCTCTTCAGAATCCAATGCTAACAACAAGGCCAGCGCAAGTATAGGCGCGTTGGAGGCGTTTGCTTGCACCGTTTCGTTTGAAGACGTCGATAATGAGCCATATGCTGATCTTACGCAAAAAGTAGTTTACAGCAAGGGCGCAGTTGTCCCCGAAAAACCTGAAAAGTTTGGGTACACCCTCATTGGATGGGCGCTGGACGGCGAAGATTACGATTTCGAGACCCCGGTCATTGATGATATTACGCTTGTCGCACAATGGAGCAGAAATCCTGTAACCTTCCTGGAGATCACAAGTTCAACAGGTACCCCTGCGCCTGCTTCGGTTACAGTTTTGCGCAACAGCATCGTTACTTTCGATTACGTGATAAACGCGGACGCGCTACGCGAAGATATCGTATGGACGGTGTCGAACCCCGCGCTAGTGACGGTCGACGCTGAAAGCGGCGCTATTTTTGTTAAAAACATGACAGGAACCGTGCTGTTGACGGCAAAAGACTCTTACGGTGGCATTGTTGCCGCTAACATAGTACTCAGGATCATATAACAAAGAATAAATAAAGGCGCGGCTGGCGCCGCGCAAACGTCAAAAGGGGCTGCTTCCGCAGCCCCTTATTTTCAGCTCTTAGTGTTTATTAGTATACGCTCCGTTTTGTGTATGTGGTATGAAGCAGTTTGTGCGCTTTATGACCATTTGGCTCGCCAAGGTAATTGTCGTACAGTTCCTTTAAGCATGGGTTCTCGTGGCTCTTCCTCAGTTTCATCCCGCCGTCGAGCGAATAAAGCGCACCAGCGCGCTCGGCGGGCAGGTTTCTGAAATTCCTGACATAACCGGGCTGATGAGGTTGGCCGCCACCGTTGACGCAGCCGCCCGGGCAGCACATGACCTCGATAAATGTGTAATCCTTTTCGCCGGATTTCACCATGTCCAACAGCTTTGCGGCATTGTTCAACCCTGAGGTGACGGCGACCTTGACTTTAACGCCATTTAAATCGAATTCGGCTTCTTTGATATCGCGAAGACCGCGGACTTCTTCGAACTCGATCTTTTGAAGCGTGTTGCCTGTCACTTTTTCGTATACAGTACGTAAAGCCGCTTCCATGACGCCTCCGGTAGCGCCAAATATATGACCGGCGCCGGAAGCAATGCCGAATATGGGGTCAGCCGTCTCGTCCGGCAAATTTGTAAATTCGATGCCGGCGCGTTTGATCATGGCGGCAAGTTCGCGCGTTGTGAGCGACACGTCGACGTCCGGAGCGTCGCCGCGCCCAAGTTCAGGACGTTGCAACTCGAACTTCTTCGCGGTGCAGGGCATTATGGAAACGACAAAAATATCCTTGCGGTCTATACCTGCCTTTTCCGCATAGTATGACTTTACGAGTGCGCCGAACATACTCTGAGGGCTTTTGCAGGTGGAGAGGTTTTCCAAAAACTCTGGGTAGTATGTTTCGCAGAATTTGATCCAACCGGGGGAACACGACGTAATTAGAGGCAGTTTGCCGCCGTTTTCCAGGCGGGAGAGGAGTTCTGTGCCTTCCTCGATTATTGTGAGATCAGCCGTCGTATCGATATCGAACACCTTATCGAAGCCTAAACGTTTCAGCGCGGCGATCATTTTGCCCTCGACATTGACGCCAACCGGCATACCGAAGCATTCGCCCAATTGCACTCGAACGGAGGGCGCCGGCGCAACGACAACGTGCTTGGACGGCTCATTGATCGCGGCCCACACCTTGTCGGTGTCGTCCCTTTCCGTCAGCGCGCCAGTCGGGCAAACGGAGATGCATTGACCACAGTGAATGCACGAGGTATCCGCTAACGGAGCGTCAAAGGCCGAGGATATATGCGTATTGTAGCCGCGCTCGTTGGCGCCGATGACGCCGACATATTGATTCTTGCGGCAAACGGCGACGCAGCGGCGGCAGACTATACACTTTGAATTGTCGCGAATAAGGTGAATGGCTGAATCGTCTATATCCGGCTTAAGGCTTGACTTATTGTATTTGTACTGATCCACCCCGTATTCCACGCATAGGTTTTGCAGTTCGCAATTCGTATTGCGGACACATGATAGACAGTCAGAGCGATGGTTTGACAGGATGAGCTCCAGAGTGCGCCGCCGGGACTCTATAAGCTCCGGGGTGTTAGTATTTACTTCCATCGGTGTACCATCCCGGTTTTCTTCGACCGGGTATACGCATGCGGCGCATAAGGCGCGGGCACCTTTTACTTCGCACAGGCACATCCGACAGGCACCGATGGCATTGATCTTCTTAAGATAGCACAGCGTCGGGATTCGGACACCGGCTACCATAGAAGCGTCGAGGATCGTCGAGCCTTTAGGGACTTCAACAAGGATGCCGTTTATTTTTACTTTCAGTTTTTTTATGTCGCTCATATGTAAAATGCCCCTTTCTTGCTGGTGAGCGGACTGCTTTCGCGTACCTGCTTATATAGCTATTAAGCCATTAATTATAATCACTTTTTCGAGATGGCGCCAAACTTGCACTTTTCAAAGCAAGTGCCGCACTTTATGCATTTTTCCTTATCGATGACGTATGGCTGCTTAAGGACGCCGCTAATAGCGGAATCAACCGGGCATACGCGCTTGCATACGCCGCAGCCTATACACTTCGAAGGGTCAATTTCGTATGTCAGAAGATTTTTGCACACGCCCGACGGACAGCGTTTTTCCACAACATGGGCGATATATTCCTCATGGAAGTGTTGAAGCGTTGACAAAACAGGGTTTGGCGCTGTTTGCCCAAGCGCGCACAGGGACGCGGAGCGTATATGATGGCACAGTTCTTCCATTTCTTCAAGCGTCTCGACAGTTCCATTGCCCTCGGTAATAAGTTCAAGCATCTCCAGTAATCGCTTTGTGCCTATCCGGCAAGCGCTGCACATCCCACAAGATTCATCCACTGTGAAATCAAGGAAAAACTTTGCGATATCGACCATACAGGCGCTGTCGTCAATAATAATAAGGCCGCCGGACCCCATCATGGCGCCGATGACCTTAAGAGACTCATAATCTATTGGAATGTCAATATACTCCGCCGGGATGCAACTGCCGGACGGGCCACCAGTTTGCGCCGCCTTAAACTTCCTCCCATTTGGTATACCGCCGCCTATTTCATCGACTATCTCCCGAAGTGTAGTCCCCATTGGGACTTCAACCAGCCCGGTATTATTGATGTTTCCAACTAAGCAGAAAACCTTTGTCCCTTTACTGCCCTCGGTTCCGATGGATTTAAACCACTCCGGACCGTTGAGTATGATACGCGGTACGTTTGCCCAAGTCTCCACATTGTTGAGTATCGTAGGCTTTCCAAAAAGGCCCTTGACGGCAGGGAACGGAGGGCGTGGGCGGGGTTCGCCGCGGTTGCCTTCAATGCTAGTCATTAAAGCGGTTTCCTCGCCGCAAACAAATGCTCCTGAGCCAAGGCGAAGTTCAATGTCAAAATTAAAATCAGAACCAAAAATGCCGGTCCCGAGGAAGTTCATCTCCCGGGACTGCGTTATTGCGGTCCTCAGACGCTTTATCGCAAGGGGGTACTCGGCGCGGACATAAATAAAGCCCCTGGATGCGCCGATAGCGTATCCAGCGATTGTCATGGCTTCGAGCAATACATGGGGATCGCCTTCCAAAATGGAGCGGTCCATAAACGCGCCGGGGTCACCCTCGTCGGCGTTACAGCAGACATATTTGACTGGTGCCGGACTAGCAGCGAATTGCCATTTGAGGCCGGTAGGGAACCCGGCGCCGCCGCGGCCGCGCAGCCCGGAATCCCTTATTATATCAATTACCTGCTCCGGGCGCATGGTCAGCAATACGCGACCTAAAGCTTCGTAGCCATCCACAGCGATGTACTCGCCTATGAGTTCAGGGTTTATGATACCGCTATTGCGCAGGGCGACGCGGTTCTGCTTGAGGTAGAAATCAGTCTGCCCAAGATTCCGAGCGATGTCCCCGCTTTGACTGTATCCAATTGTATACTCAGCCACCGGCTTTCCGCCAATCAGATGCTCCTTGACGATGCGAGCTACCTTTTCGGCGGTCATCTTGACATATGTGACTTTCTCGCACCCAGGCGCCAAGACCTCTACCAAAGGTTCCAGCTTGCATATACCGACGCAACCAGCCTGGACCACCGCAACATTCTTTAGTTCCCGTTTTTTAACCTCTTCCATGAATTCATGCAGGACAGGGCGAGCGCCGGCGACGACCCCACAGGTCGCCATACCCACAAGGACGCGGGTATTGCCGTCCATAGCGTCGCGCAGATTAAACTCTGTTTTCATTTTTTCTCTAAGCGCAGCCAGCTCGGCAAGCGATTTCATTATAGAGAGCACCACCTTAGTCGTTTAAATATTTGTCAATAATGCCGCTAATATCGGCGGGAGCCAAACATCCATAGATGTCGTCGTTGATCGTCATGATTGGGGCAAGTCCGCAGGCGCCAAGACAACGCGTGGCATCCAGGGAAAACTTACCGTCGGCGGTTACCTCTCCGCTTTTTATTCCCAGCTTCTCCTCGACGCGTTCGAGTACTTGCCCTGAGCCCTTGACATAACAAGCCGTTCCTAAACAAACGGAAATTTTGTACTTTCCTTTAGGAGTCAAGTTGAATTGCCCATAAAAAGTAGCGACGCCATAGACTTCTTCCAGCGGAATATTCAAGCCTTCGGCGATCATTTTTTGAACCTCAGGGGGGAGGTAGCCATATATATCCTGAGCTTGTTGCAATACAGGCATCAATGCGCCCTTCTCGTTTTTGTGGCTGGCAATAAGACGTAATAGCTGCTCTTCTTGCTCTGCCGTGCCCAAAAAAGGTACGCTGGATCTGCGTTTTGCCATAAAAAAACCTCCTGACTGATACATATATTGTAATAATCAAACAATTCCTCAACAATTCTGTTGAAAAGCATTGCACAAGCGACCAAAATATACAAGTCTTACCGTTGACCGGCGCGACAGGTTTTCCGGATATATACAACCCAATATGCGCCCGCCACGACGCTACGCCGCCACACGTTTGCTGTTAGGAACACGAAAACCCGACAGCGACCGTAAATATGAACGCCAACATGCACGAGTATACCAAAACTTTAGCAATAAATCCATCAAAAAAACGGAAAAATAATTGATTCCGAAAACTGAGGAAGATTTTACCAAATAGTGATAATTATACTGTCTTGTGAACAATTGTGAATTGTTATTGAAAAAAAACAGAGCGGGTATTATAATGACTACCGTTAATAACTAATGAAAGAGAAATTGTGGAGATGAAATACATACTTATTATCGGGGACGGTATGGCTGACGTACGGTTGCGGGAACTTGACGGAAAAACACCCCTGCAATACGCGAAGACGCCAACAATGGACAAGCTTGCATCCGACGGAACTATGGGCGCGGTCCTGACAATACCTGACGGACTCCCCGCCGGCAGTGACACAGCGATACTTTCTATATTTGGATGCGACCCAAAAAGCTGCTTTACCGGCAGGGCGCCGCTTGAAGCTTCAGCCCTTGGGATAAAACTATCGCCTGGAGATATAGCGTACCGCTGCAATATGGTGACATTTGAAGACGAAGATATGCCGTTTGAGGACAAAAAGATCGTTTCGCATTCAGCCGGATCAATAGATGGGGAAGAATCTGACGCGATAATCAAGGATTTGTTTGACGGAAAGCAATTCAACGAAGCGGCAAAAAAAGCTGGCATTGCTATATATCCAGGTTCCTCATTCAGGCACATAGCCGTACAAAACGCAAGCAGAGCCAAAAATACCGAAGGGACCGTACTGACTCCGCCGCATGACCATCTGGGCGAGCCGTTGGGGCGACATCTGCCAAGAGGTTCTCCAAACGCAGAGGTTTTGGGCGGACTAACGCGGTTAGCGCATAAAATACTTGACAACCACCCGCTGAATATTAAAAGACGGGCTGAGGGAAAACTCCCCGCCAACGGCATATGGTTATGGGCAGAGGGGACGTCCGTTGAGTTACCAGGATTCACGGCTAAATATGGCAAAACCGGCGGCGTCATTTCCGCTGTGCCTCTTTGCCGCGGAATCGGGGCGCTCATCGGGCTTGACCTGGTATATGTGGAAGGTGCGACAGGTGAATTATACACAAATTACGAAGGGAAGGTCGACGCGGCGATGGAACTGCTTATGGCGCGCGACTTTGCCGCAATACACATTGAAGCGCCGGATGAATGTACCCATAACGGCGATTTGGCGGGCAAACTGCAGGCTATTGAATGGATCGACAACCGTATAGTAAGACCGCTTACGGACCGACTTGGTGAAAACGGGACGGATTACAGGGTCCTCATACTATCAGATCACAAAACATTAAGTACGACGCGAGCGCATGACGGGTCGCCGGTGCCGTACATTATATATGACAGTCGCACTAAACATGATACCGGCTTGTCATACTGCGAAGAAGACGCCGAGCGTGGGCAGTTTATCAGCGCGGGGACGGAGCTAATGGATGCTTTATTCAGAGAATAGAATTAATGGGGTTGATAACGCCAAACGTATCAGACCTATTCCACCGATCGATACAATGGCTGAAACGTCGTTTGCGTATGCTAAAGTAAATATTTCACTCGATATAATATCAAAAAGAAGCGACGGCTTCCACAACATGAAAATGGTGATGCAGACCGTCAGCCTGAGCGATGAGATAACGGTCAGGTGTGAGCCTGGCGCGGGTATAAGCAGCAGCACGGATACTGGATTGTCATATTTGCCCGTAGACAGGCGAAATATTGCTGTAAAGGCTGCTTTGGCGTTCTTTGATCATACTGGCATAACAGGATATCTCACACATATCAACATTAAAAAGGAAATCCCGGTAAGCGCGGGGCTTGGCGGCGGGAGTGCGGATGCCGCCTGTGTATTGCGGATGCTTGACAGGATGTTTGATTCGAAACTTGGTCAAGAAACGCTTAAAACCATTGGAAAAAGCATCGGTTCCGATGTGCCGTTTTGCATTGTTGGAGGGACGTGCCTTGCTGAAGGCAGGGGAGAGGTTTTAACCGAACTCCCACCGTTGCCGCGTTGTTATTTTGTCATATGCAAACCACCGTTCTCTTATTCAACTCCTGAATTGTTCAGTTTGACGCAATGCGAGAAAATACGCGTAAGGCCAGACACAGAGGGGTTGATCGCGTCTCTTATGAACGGAAACTTAAGCGGCGTCGCGCGGCGGATGTATAACGTTTTTGAAGATTATTTGCCCTGGGGTAAACAAGATATCATATATATTAAAAATTCCTTGCTTGATAATGGCGCTCTTGGCGCGACTATGACCGGCTCCGGCCCTACTGTGGTTGGCTTGTTTGAAAGCGCGGATTACGCGCGACAGGCTTATGAAAAACTAAAGGAGAACTATTTGGAGTGCTATTTGGCTCAGCCTATGAATAAGGAGAGTTTGGAGTAATGATATATGTTTTGATTTTTATCGCAAAACTTATGGAAGTATCTATAGCGACTGTGCGCCTGGTACTCACAGCCAGAGGCAATAAGGTGATATCGAGTTTACTGGCAGCTGTGGAAATTACGCTATGGATTATTGTTGCAAGCACTGTGTTGCTGGGTATTAGTGAAGACCCGCTGCGAGCTGTGGCTTACGGACTGGCATACGCGATCGGAATATATGTCGGTATTACAATTGAAGATAAGCTGGCGCTTGGATTGGCGCAGATAGAGGTTATCGCGGAACCTGACGAGGCAAAGCTCATAACAGAAAAACTCAGGGGACTTGGATATGGAGTCACGACTTATGCCTGTGAAGGATTAGAAGGAGAAAAACTGTCGGTGATACTAAAAGTACATAGAAAAGATATACCGCAGACAATGAGACTTCTCAAAGAATATGAACATTTGTTCGTTACAGTGACAGATATAAGAAAACTTTCGATTGGAATAATAAAGAGAAAATGACAGATAAAACAGATATGACAGACAAAACAGATATGACAGATATTATTCTTCTCAAGCAAGGCGAAATAGTCTTGAAGGGACTCAACCGGCGAGAGTTCGAAGATAAGCTTGTATCAAACGTTAAGCGCAGACTTAAACCGTTTGGGGAATTTAATATTTACTGTATGCAATCGACAGTGTACATCGAGCCGCAGGGCGATTGTGATATGGACGCCGCGCTCGAGGCGGCAAAAATGGTGTTCGGCGCGACCTCAGCAGCGCGCGCGGTGGCGTGTGAAAAGGATAAAGACGCGATCGTCGAGGCAACGGCGGCTTACCTGAAACCGCAGCTTGAAACCGCGCGCTCGTTTAAGGTTGAATCAAAACGGGCGGATAAGCGATTTCCGATGGGTTCGATCGAATTGTCCCAGTATGTAGGCGGAACTATACAAGATAGATTTCCACATCTGATGCCGGACATGCATATGCCCCAACTGCTTATAAATATCGAGATTCGCGAAAACGCCGCATATGTACATGGCCCTGCTGAACCGGGCGCGGGGGGGTTGCCTATCGACACGGGCGGACACATGGTCGCGCTGTTGTCGGGAGGGATAGATAGCCCTGTGGCGGTTTACATGATGGCCAGGCGAGGCGTCCGGATCATACCGATACATTTCTTCTCTCACCCTTACACTTCACAAATGGCCAAACAAAAAGTACTCACGCTCGCAAAAATACTCTCTGGGTATTGCGGGCGGCTGACAGTCGAGATCGTCCCGTTTACGGAAATTCAGGAAGAGGTAAGCAGACACTGCCCACAAGAGTATTCTACAATAATAACGAGGCGTTTTATGATGCTTATCGCTGAAAAGATCGCTGCGTACAATGCTTGCACAGCGATTGTGACTGGAGATAACTTAGGGCAGGTCGCAAGCCAGACCGCGCAGGCGTTGGCGGTGGTGGAAGAATGCGTGGAGTTGCCGGTTTTCAGGCCGCTTATTGGCTTTGACAAGAAGGAAATAGTGGATCGCGCGCGTATAATCGGAACATATGAAACATCGATCCTGCCATACGAGGATTGTTGTACGGTATTTACGCCGCGCAGACCGCGCACAAAACCACGCCTTGCGGATGTCGTCAAGGCGGAAGCGTCGCTTGACGTCAAAGCGCTTGTCGACGGGGCGATATCCGGGATAGAAAGGGTGTAACCGTTCAGAGGGCATCCAAAAACACGGGTTGGTTACAGGCAACGCACTAGTACATCGGTGAAAACTAGTAATAATGGCCAAAACTTGTGTGCGGAGCCTGTAACCATTGCGAGTTTTTTGAATACCCTCTGAACTCTACCGAAAGGATTGAGATATGAATTACACAGCAGAGATAATAGCGGTTGGGACGGAGTTGCTGCTGGGAAACATCGCGAACACAGACGCTCAAGATGTGTCGATAGCGCTGTCCGAACTTGGGATCAACGTGTTTTTCCAAACTGTCGTTGGAGATAACGTCGAGCGGCTAAAGCAAGCTGTGAACATAGCAAAAAGCAGGGCGAATATCATAATAACAACCGGCGGACTCGGCCCAACGTTTGATGATCTCACAAAGCAGACGCTTGCAGAAGCATTTGGAAAAAAGTTGATATTAAACAAAGACGTTGCCAATACAATAATGGCATATTTCGAAAAGCGCCTTCCGGGAATAAAAATGACGAACAACAACCTGCGGCAAGCGGAATTGCCCGAAGGTTGCGTGGTATTTGACAATGGCGTTGGCACAGCGCCCGGTTGCGCTTTCGAGAGTGATGGGACACATGTCCTCATGCTACCCGGCCCGCCCCGAGAATGCAGGGAAATGCTAAAAACATGCGTAACGCCATACTTGAAGAAACTGTCGGAATCAGAGATACATTCCCATAATATACACATATTCGGCTTGGGTGAGAGCGCGGTCGAGGAAAAGCTGCGCGACTTGATGGAAAATCTGCAAAACCCGACGCTCGCGCCGTACGCGAAAACCGGAGAAGTGATGTTGCGGTTGACCGCGAAAGCCAGATCGGCGTCGGAAGCGGAAAAGCTGATGAAACCGGTTTTGGATAAAGTGCGTGAAACGCTTGGCGACATCGTGTACGGCGTCGATACAGGAAGCCTTGAAAACACAGTCGCAAGTTTGCTGATTGATCATGGAACTTCGCTCGCGACGGCGGAATCATGTACAGGAGGTCTGCTTTCAAAACGTTTGACAGATATTCCCGGCGCGTCAAATTTCTTTTTTGGGGGGCTTGTCACATACAGCGTCGCGTCAAAAACAACTTTGCTGGGTATTGATCCATTGTTGATAAAAGAAAAACACGCCGTAAGCCGCGAAGTCGCGCTAGCTATGGCCGATGGAGCGCGCTCTGGGCTTGGCGCGGATATTGGCGTTGGGATTACGGGGCTCGCGGGTCCGGACGGCGACGGGTCGGACGTCGAACCCGGCACGGTGTTTGTGGCGCTCACAACAAACGAAGCGTCGTTTTGCAGACGTCTTAGTCTTTCGCCCGACCGGGACCGGACGCGCGCCATGGGAGCTTCACACGCGCTAGACATGATACGCCGCCACCTGACAGGCCTGAGGGTAGTAGGGGAATAACAGTTACTATAGCCTTACTGCGCCTGGATTGAGAATTGTCTGTATTGTATCGCTTCGGCTATGTGCGGCGGGGAGATTGTTTCAGATTGGCTCAAATCGGCAATTGTCCTTGCTACGCGCAAGATGCGGTCGTATGACCTGGCTGTCATCGCGAGACGGGAAAACGCGTCGCGCATGAGTTTTTCACACGATGGCGACAGCGCGCAGTACTGCTCAAGTTGCTTTGTGCCGATGTGTGCGTTGCAGCTAAGGCCGCTGCCCTTATACCGACGGCGCTGGACATCGCGCGCTGTGTTTACGCGGGCGCGTATAACGGCGGACGATTCCGCAGTTGAACGCTCGCGCAGCTCGTCGTACTCAAGCGACGGCGTTTCGATATATAAGTCGACGCGGTCGAGTAAAGGGCCGCTAAGCCGCTCATGGTAACGTAGGATCGAACTGACAGTACACGCGCACCTGTTAGACTTATGCCCATGCCAGCCGCACTTGCACGGGTTCATCGCGCACACTAACATGAACCTGCTCGGGTATGTCACGGAAGACGCGGCGCGCGATATCGTTACTTGCCCGTCTTCGATAGGCTGGCGGAGCGATTCCAGCACATCGCGGCTAAACTCCGGCATCTCGTCGAGAAAAAGCACGCCGTTATGCGCAAGCGAAATCTCCCCCGGCCTTGGGTTCGAAGTGCCGCCCGCCATCGCTGGCGCAGAGACCGTATGGTGCGGGGATCGGAACGGGCGCGTGGACATAATTGGATTATCGCGGCTTGTCATTCCCGCCACAGAGTGTATCTCGGTCGCTTCGATCATTTCGTCTCGGCACATATCGGGAAGGATAGTCGGGAGCCTTTTGGCGAGCATACTCTTGCCAGCACCCGGGGGTCCGACGAGCAGGATGTTGTGGCCTCCAGCCGCAGCGATCTCAAGAGCACGCTTTACGTTTTCCTGCCCCTTGACCTCAGAGAAATCGAGCGCCGGTGTGATATCAGGTTCAAGTTCGCGCGGTATGGAAGGCTCTATCCGTTTTATCCCTTTTAGGTGATCGAGCAATTGACGGACGTTCGCCACCGGATATACCGTGACGTCGGACGCATATGAAGCCTCCGCCGCGTTGTCAGCGGGAACGTACAACTCCCTCACGCCTGTTCGCCCGGCGCACAGCGCCATAGGAAGCGCGCCGGGGACGTGGCGCAACTCGCCGGATAAAGACAATTCGCCAAAAAACGCGGAATCGTTGGGCAGCGGCTTAATGCTGCCAGATGACGCAAGTATGCCGAGCATGACCGGTAGGTCATACACCGTGCCGGCTTTCCGGGTATCGGCGGGAGCGAGATTGACAGTTATCCTACTCAGAGGGAATACCATACCGCATGCCTTAATCGCCGCACGGACGCGCTCCCGCGCTTCCTTGACGGCGGCGTCCGGAAGCCCAACTATATCGAAGACCGGCAGACCGCCGGACAGATAACACTCGACCGAGACTTCATACCCGCTTATCCCGCCAAGCCCCAACGAACGAACCTTTGAAACCATAACGCCCTCCTGTTTAATCCATTGAATATCGTACCCTTGTCTACTAACCACAAGCCACAAATATGACAAAAACACACTTCTGATTTCTGGCGCCGTATACTGGATTGTGGACAAAACTAACGCTAAAAACCATATCATAAAAGCGGTCATCATATCAATAATCTCTTCATTAGTCCCGTTAGATACTTCGATGTGTAACGACAAAATAGGGCGATTGCTATATATTAAATAGAGCGATTGCTTAATTTATGATTTACATGGATTGAAAATGATGGTAGAATGGCTTGAATTCTTACACATTGTCAAGCGCAATATGTCATATATTAAATTATTTGTACTTATGAAAGGCAGGATGACTAATGGCGAGAAAACTAAAAACGATGGATGGGAACACTGCGGCGGCGCACGTATCGTATGCGTTTACGGAAGTTGCCGGGATATACCCAATCACACCATCATCCGCAATGGCTGAATACACCGACGAATGGGCTGTAAACGGGCTGAAAAACATCTTTGGACAACCAGTCCGCCTGGTTGAGATGCAGTCTGAAGGAGGGGCTGCCGGTGCAGTTCACGGATCGATCCTATCGGGAGCGCTTACGACTACATACACCGCGTCGCAGGGGCTGCTTCTGATGATCCCGAACATGTATAAGATAGCAGCAGAGCAGATGCCCGCAGTAATACACGCGTCGGCAAGGACAGTCTCGACACACGCGCTTTCCATTTTTGGCGACCACAGCGACGTTATGGCGTGCCGCCAGACAGGGTTCGCGATGATCGCGTCGACAAGCCCACAGGAAGTTATGGACTTGGGCGCGGTGGCGCATCTTTCCGCAATAAAGGG
>WRNV01000008.1 GCA_009776445.1 Oscillospiraceae bacterium
GGTTGCCTCGGATTGATGTCTGATACGCCCCAATATGTTGCGTAATGCCGCCGGCTTCGCCAGCCGCGACGCTCTCTTGGCGGATCCTGTCGAGTAGCGACGTCTTGCCGTGGTCTACGTGGCCCATGACTACGACGACAGGCGCGCGCGCGACCAGGTCGCCCTCGTCGTCGACGCTATCGTCTATAAGCCGCTCCTCGATCGTGACGACGATTTCTTTTTCTACTTTACAGCCAAGTTCAATCGCTACGAGAGCGGCTGTATCGTGGTCTATAATGTCTGAAACCGACGCCATAACGCCCAATTTTATGAGTTGGCGCACGACTTCCGCCCCGGTTTTTTTCATACGGACCGCAAGCTCCCCAACACTGATTTCATCGGGTATCAAGACTTTCAAAGGGGCTTTTTTGGCGATTTCCAGCTGGAGCCGGTGTAGTCTGTCGCGTTCTTCCTGCCGCCTCTTGGCGCCGTGCGCCATAGTCTGGGGCTGTTTTTGGCCTTTCCTTACTATTTTTTCCTTGCCGCGCTTCATGTTCTCGGCGCGCTCAGGAACAAGGCTATCGAGCCTTTCGTCGTATTTTGCAATATTGATTGTAACGCCCGAGGTGTCGACAACCCGCCTTTGCGGTGCCTGGCGAGGAGTGTACGGTTTGTCAGGCTTTCGTAACGTTGGCTTGCGCGTCGCGGAGGGTTGCGCCGCTGGAGCGGGTTTTGCGTCGCCATCTTTTTCTGATGACGCTGCGGGGACATTTTCCGCTCTTTTATCCTTCTCCTTATCTTTCTCCTTTTCTTTTTCTTTTGCCTTTCGGGGGGGTGTCGCTGCCGGAGATTCGACGGCGTATATTTCCTCAATGCTATCGATCTGGTTGTTATGGGTTAGGTATTCAAAGATGACGTCAAGCTCCGCGATCGTAAGGACCTGCATGTGGTTTTTTGGCGCAGTCGCGTATTTGGAGAGTATTTCTGTTATTTTTTTAGTCGGGAGTTTGAAATCCTTAGCGACTTCATGGACCCTATATTTAAACATTGTACTCATTTTGCGGTCCTCCTTTGGTTGGGGTTATTTTTGCTTGCCGCCGCGCGGGAGCGTCCCTCAAGCGACTCCGCTGTCTCTCCGTACAGATCCGGATCGGTCATTGCAAGACCTCTCGCGAACCTGGCGGAGAATCCCGCGTCTAAGACAGCCACCGTACCCGGAGATCCGCGACCTGTCACACTTCCAATCTCAAATTTTGTGAAGGGGACAATCACACATGCGGTGCGGCTGATCTTCGAGATGTAAGCCGCGCGACTTCTCGCATTCGTAGAGGCGTCACTTGCTATAACTACAAGCCGTGCTTTTCCTGCCCGCGCCGCTGCCGCCGCGGCGTCGCCGCCTACGGCGAGCAGTCCGGCTTTTTTCATTAAACCAAGCAATTGCAGGTTAGAATTCATAAAGTGTCTCCATCTGTTCATTTAGCGCTTCAATGACGCTTACGGGTATCTCGACGCCGAACGCCCTTGACAAGGCTTTTGATTTTATTGCCCGCTTGAGGCATTCGGAACGTTGGCAGACATAAGCGCCGCGGCCTGGCTTTTTGCCTGTGAAATCCAGTGTTATTTCGCCGGTAGGGGATCTAACCGTCCTGATCAGCTCACGTTTTGGTTTCATCTCGCGGCAGCCAAGGCACTGCCGCAAGGGGATTTTCTTTTGCATTCGGCATCCCCCTGGAGACTATGCTTGGCTTTCCGGCTTGATGTCGATCTTGAATCCGGTAAGGCGGGCGGCGAGTCGGACATTTTGGCCTTCTTTGCCGATAGCGAGCGACAACTGGTTGTCCGGCACGATTACGCGACAGGATTTGCCGCCTTCGAACATCGTTACTGAAACAACCTCGGAAGGCGATAGCGCAGAAGCTATGTATTCGACCGGGTCGTCGCTGTATTTGACGATATCTATTTTTTCACCGCCTAGTTCGCTTACAATGGTGTTTACGCGAGCGCCCTTTGGACCGACGCACGCGCCGATTGGCTCGACATCCGGATCATTGGACACAACCGCTATTTTTGTCCGGTTACCGGCTTCGCGCGCAATGCTGCGAATTTCGACGATGCCATCGAAAATTTCTGGGACTTCCAACTCAAATAGCCGCTTAACAAGGCCGGGGTGGGTGCGCGAAATGAGGATCTGTGGCCCTCGGGTGGATTTTCTGACTTCGATGACGTAAACCTTGATTCTGTCTCCGTCTTTAAGAATTTCGTTTGGGATGCGTTCACTGGACGATAGCATTGCTTCGGTGTGCTCGGAGCTTGCCCCGATCTGTATAGAAACACTGCCGGAGCGCGGATCGATCCGTGATACGATGCCGGTCAGGATCTCATGCTCCTTGGACGTAAACTCATCGTATACTATATTCCGCTCAGCCTCGCGGATGCCCTGTATAATAACTTGTTTAGCGGCTTGGGCGGCAATTCGGCCGAACCTGGTTGTGTCAACCGGCTCGTTAATTAGATTGCCTGGGAGAGCGCCCAGCAGTATTTTCCTGGCTTGTTCGACAGAGTATTGGGTATTTGGGTTTTCAACTGTTTCTACCACTGTTTTCTGCATGAACATATCCACGGTCTTTTCCACAGGGTCTAAAACGACGCGCGCGCATTCGGCGCATGTCGGATAGTCTTTCTTTAAAGCCGCCAACAAGGCTTGTTCAATCTTTTCAAGCATATAGGTTTGGGGTATGCCCTTTTCCTTTTCAATATCCGAAATTGCTGAGAAAAATTCAGCGTTCATAGCCGCGATTCCTCCATTACTGTACTATATTGATCCTATCCGAAGGCGGACGTACGCGATTTCCGCTTTCTCAAAACTGTAGCGCTGTCCTGATATGTCAAGCTCGACGCCATCGCCCCGCGAACCCGCCAATTCCCCTAAAAATATTTTCTGCCCGTTTTTCGATTTATACAGCTTGACTTCGGCGAGCTTCCCGGTAAAGCGATCATAATCGGACGGCCCGCGTAAATGCCTTTCCACGCCGGCGCTCGACACCTCGAACGTGTAGCTTCCCGGGATAAGGTCCTCTCGCTCGTCCAGAATTGCGTCAAGCTCACGGCTGATCGACTCGCACAGATTAATTGAAACGCCGCCGGGGTGGTCTATATAGACGCGTAGAAACCAGTTGCCCGCTTCTTTGGCGTACTCTACATTCCACAACTCGCATCCGTGCTTTTCGGTTATCGGAGCGGCTACGGCTGTTACGGTTTCTATGATTTTATTCATAAAAATGCTCCACGCTAATTAGCAGAAAAAAAGTGGGGAGTTTCCCACTCGGATAGTGTTTCGTTGCCAACGTCGGCATTTTACCACGCTTTTTTCACAATTGCAAGCATTATTTATAATTTCTTAAACAGTTGTAGCGGTTAGTTGTAATGAAATTATAGGTTTGGTATAATGTCCCTACGATTAAACGCATACGTAAGAGGAGACGCTCATGAACAAGAAACTGCCAAGGTTGTTCCAGCCTAACGTCAGGCTTTATTTCATGCTACTTATAGCGTTCGCAATATCAACGTTTTTTATCGGCGACTACAATCGCGAGCTGGCAGGCGCGCAGGTCGTGGTTCTCATTTTGCTTGCGGTCTACTTTCGGTTCGCGACGCGGAAACGTACCGCGAAGCTACTTGACTATTTGGAATCCATGTCAGACACGATGGACCTGACAGTGAGGGACACGCCGCTTCCGGCAGTGATATATAACCCTGAGTCAGGCGAAATCATATGGTCAAACGACAGGTTCATTGAGATAAGTGGCATGAAAGAGCCGTTTTTCGAAATGAATATCACAGGCATCGTGCCGGATTTTACCTGGGACTGGCTACTTGACGGTAAAAGCGAATGTAGCGAAACAATTTCGCTGGGAGATAGGCAGTACAGGGTATATGGGAGCATGGCGCGTTCTGAGCGTGAATATGTCGCGGTCGCCTACTGGGCCGATGTGACGGAATATGAGCGGATAACCAACGAATACCTAAATTCGCGGCTGGTTTTTGCGGTATTGGCGCTCGATAACTACGAGGAATTGCTCAAAGGGATGAGCGAGAAGGACAAATCCGCCCTGCTATCCGATATTGACGAAAAAATCAGCGAGTGGGCGGGCGAAAAAGGGGGATATCTATGCAAATACTACAGGGATCGGTATTTTTTCCTGTTTGAGGAACGTCATCTGGAGGGGTACATAAACGAGAAATTCTCGATCCTTGACTCAGTACGCTTAAACAAAGGAGCTGAAGGCGTACACGCTACGCTTAGCATCGGGATAGGGAAGGACGGCAGTACGCCGCAGGAAAACTATCGCTACGCTAGCCTTGGCATTGAAATGGCGCTCAGCCGGGGCGGCGATCAGGCTGTCGTCAAAAACAGGCACGGCTTTGAATTTTTTGGAGGTCATTCGCCAAAACTGGTCAAGCGGACAAAAGTCAAGGCGAGGATAATGGCAAGCGCGTTTTGGGAATTACTTGGGGATGCGTCGTCCGTGTTCGTAATGAGCCATAAATTCGCGGATTATGATTCGGTTGGCGCCGCGATAGGCATATGCTGCATCGCGCGGGCGAAACACAAAAAGGCGCATATAGTTATTGACAAAGAACGAAACCTTGCGCACAATATCATCGACATAGTCTCCCAATTGCAGGAATACCGAGGGGTTTTTATTTCAGAACAGAAAGCGATCCTGGAAGCTGACAGTAAGGCGTTGCTAGTCGTGGTCGATACGAACAGGCCGGACAAAGTCCAGTCGGAATCGCTGTTGTTGTCGTGTACTAGGGTCGCGGTCGTCGATCACCATCGCCGCGCCGCTACGTACATAAATAACGCCGTATTGAATTTTCACGAACCGTCCGCGTCATCTTCAGCAGAATTAGTTGCCGAGATGATCCAATACCTTGTCGACAAGGACGGCATACTATCAGTGGAAGCCGAGGCGCTCCTTGCAGGTATCGTGCTGGATACAAAAGGTTTCGCGATAAACACAGGCAGTACGACCTTTGACGCGGCGGCTTTTCTCATACGGATGGGCGCGGATACGGCGGATGTCAAGCGGCTCCTGCAATCAGATATCGAAACAGCCACAGCCAGGTACGCGCTCATGCGCAGCGCTTCAATATATAAAGAAGGAATCGCGCTGGCGACTAGCGACGACGCGTACAGCAGGATAAGTATAGCGCAGGCGGCGGACGAGCTGCTCAACATCAGTGGGGTCCATACATCGTTTACCGTCGCCGCTAATGGAGAAGACGTTTTTGTGTCAGGGCGGAGCATCGGCGGCGTCAACGTACAACTAATACTGGAGCAGCTCGGCGGCGGGGGCAGTTCGTCAACGGCAGGTGTGCAGATAAGGGGCGCGAGCGTTGCGCAAGTTGCGCGGGATTTGGAAAAAGCGATCGATAAATACTTCAATAGTTAGAGTTGAACAAAGGTTACTGTTCAGTAGGCATCCAAAAACACAGGTTGATTACAGGCAACGCACTGGTACTGCGGTGAAAACTTGTACAATTGGCCAAACTTGTGTGCGGAGCCTGTAACCATTGCGAGTTTTTGAATACCCACTGAACAGTCAAGAACAAAGAATAGGAGGAGCAACATGAAAGTAATACTGCAGCAAGATATCAAGGGTCAGGGGAAACAGGGCCAGCTTGTCGATGTCTCAGACGGGTACGCGCGCAACTATCTCCTGCCAAGGAAGCTCGCCGTCACGGCGAACATGGAAAACGTCAGCGTCATGAAGCAACAGGAGAAAGCACGGCTTCGGAAGCTGGAAGCGGACAAAGCAGCGGCGAAAAAAATCGCTACGGAACTCGAAGGCGTACAAGTTACAGTAAAAGCGCGTTCCGGAGGAACGGGAGGAAAGCTATTTGGCGCTGTGACGACAAAGGAAATATCTGACGCGCTACTCGATCAACATGGCATAGAGATAGGAAAAAACAAAATGACGCAAGAAGAGCACATCAAGTCGTTTGGCGCGTACGAGATTAAATGCAAACTCGGCTTTGAGATAACCGGAACGATCCACCTGCTGGTAATCGAAGCGTAAGGAGCCGCAATGGATGATCTTCTTTTAAGGCAAATACCACACAGCTTGGAAGCCGAGCAGGCAGTCTTGGGGTCTATACTTATAGATGCGCGCTGCGTCGGAAATGTAATAGGGGCGTTGAAGGCGGAGGATTTCTACTCTACTGTCAATAGAGGCGTGTTCGAAACCATGTTCTCGATGTTCAGCTACGCGCTGCCGATAGATCCAGTGACAGTGCTGAACAAAATGCGCGAGGACGGCATCTGGACCGAAGAATCGCAGGGATACATACGAGACCTCATGCTTATTACGCCCACAGCGGCAAACGTCATGGAATACGCGGAGATAGTGAGGGACAAGGCTTTGCTGCGGGCTCTTGTTGATGCTGGCGGGGACATAAGCAGCATGGCTGTATCAGGGGAAGGCGGCGCGCAAAACATCCTCGAAGCGGCGGAAAAACGCGTGTACGCGTTGCGCCAGGGCAGAAGCAGGGAAGGGCTGGAGCCGATAGCGAAAATCCTTGTCGGGGTCTATGAGCAAATATCGAACGCGGCTAAACTTGGCAGCGGAATTCCCGGAATAGCGACAGGGCTGCACGACCTTGACCGCTCCATCATGGGCCTCAATAAATCAGATCTGATTCTTGTCGCGTCTAGGCCAGGTATGGGCAAAACTAGTATCGCGCTGAATATCGCGCTGCATACGGCGAAAACTTCTGGGAAAACAGTCGCCGTTTTCTCGCTTGAAATGTCCCGGGAGCAACTGGCTATGCGGCTTTTATCGTCAGAAGGGTTTATAGATGGTAAAAAACTCCAAACAGGGCGGATAAAACAGGAAGAATGGCGCCGTCTGGCAGACGCCGCAGCTTCCATAAGCGCCGCCGACCTGCTGATAAACGACGACGCCGCGCTGACGGTCGCGGATATGAACGCGCAATGTCGGCGTTTGTCAAACCTGGGGCTAGTAGTCGTGGATTATATACAACTTATGCAGTCGGCGTCCGGCGCGCGCGGGTACCTTGGGGAAAACAGGGTGCAGATCGTGTCGGAGATCAGCAGGATGATGAAGATCATGGCAAAGGAGCTCAACGTGCCCGTCATGTGCCTGTCGCAACTGTCGCGCGCCAGCGAAGGACGGCAGAACAAACGTCCGCTGCTCTCCGACTTGCGCGAATCCGGCGCTATTGAGCAGGACGCCGACATTGTGATCGGGCTATATAGGGACGATTATTACAACAGGGAGTCGGAAACCCCAAATATAGCCGAATGCATCGTGCTGAAAAACCGGCGTGGCGAAACCGGCGTTATCGAACTGCAATGGATACCGGAATACACGACGTTTTCGTCGCTTGAGCGGCGCCACGCCGAGGAGTAGAAAAACATGATGTCGGGGCTGATTAAAAAAATCCTTGCCTTTGCCGACCAGTTCAATATGCTCTCAGGATCGGGGCTTGTACTTGCCTGCGTATCCGGAGGCGCTGATTCTATGTGTCTGCTTGAGGTGCTGCTTCAAATATCGCGGGAGCGGGAGTTTGACATTGGCGTCCTGCACTACAACCATGCTCTGCGCGGCGAAGAGTCCGACCGAGACGAAGCGTTCACGCGCGAATCCTGCATGAAGCTCGGCGTGCCCTATTACCCTGGTAGAGGCGATGTAATGGCCTACGCGAAGAGGACAGGGACCGGGCTTGAGGAAGCCGCCCGTGAAATGCGGTACAGCTTTTTTTTCGGCATGGCGGCGGAAATGGGCGCGAAGAAGATAGCGACGGCACACACGGCGGACGATAACGCGGAGACTATTATCATGAACCTGGCGCGTGGGGCAGGGGCTAAAGGCTTGTCCGGCATCCCGCCAATGAGGGAAAAAGACGGAGCAACGGTAATTCGCCCCATGTTGCGGGTTTCAAGGGATGAAATCCTGAGTTTTATGAGTCGGCAAGGGCTCCCGTTTGTAGTAGATTCCACGAACAGTCTTGATATTTATACGCGCAACAAGATACGCCGGACAGTTATGCCTGTCATTAGGGAGATAAACCCGCGCTTCAATGAAACAGCCGCAGCGGTCTCTGAGCTGTTGCGCGCTGATGAAGAGTATTTATCAGGGATTGCCGATAGATTTTTAAACAACGGGGATAACGGCTGGATTGGCGGCGGGGGTCATGATTGGAGTGACAGCGGGGACCACCGCTGGAATGACAACGGGGATTATGGCTGGATTGGCGACGGAAATCATTCCGACAGGCGCTCGTTTAGGCTCGACGCCCGCCAATTGCTGGAATTGCCGCTCGCGATTTCAGGCCGCTCGATCAGGAAGATATGCGGCGGAAGCCTTTCCTACAAACATGTAAAGGCGGTGCTGGAACTGTGTGGCAAGAAGAGCCCGTCAGCAAGCCTATCGCTGCCGGGCATGGATGTTTATAGGGAATATAACAATATTGTGTTCTCTAGCCGACAGGATGTTTGCCCAGACGAACAGGAGCGCCGGGAAGGGTGCCAAAAGGGAACTTCTTTTGAAATTATTTACCCATTTGACGGGAGTTCCATCATCATTCATAATTCCGGGCTTAAAATGTCTTGCAAATGTATTATAGTTGATGATACAATCAATGGGCAAATTCCTTCTTTTAATAAAACTTTTACTTCTTTCCTATTTAAACATGCCGAAGTTTATGGTAGAATAACCGTCAGGCCGCGCCGCGAGAAGGATAAAATGAAGATTTTAGGCCATAAAAGCTCTAAATCTATCAAGAAGCTTTTTATCGAGCGCCGTATACCAGCCCACAAAAGACAGCTTGTTCCGGTCATAGCGGACGACAAAGGAGTTCTTGCGATTTATGGTGTCGGGAGGGGAAATAGAGCGGTTCCTAGCCCCGGAGACCTTGTTTTTCAAATAACATTCGAGGATATTGAGTTGATATGAGCGTAAATATGGAAAATGATGTGAAAGATATTATATTTTCTGAAGAGAGTATCAGGAAAAGAGTAAGGGAGCTTGGAGACAAAATCACGAGTGATTATACGGGAATATCCCCTTTATTACTTGGAGTGTTGAAAGGTTGCTTTGTGTTCCTTGCGGATATCTCAAGGTCCATAAAATTAGACTGTGAAATAAGGTTCCTAACCGCCTCATCATATGGTTTTTCTTCCGTAACTTCAGGAAAAGTCAAGATCGAAAGCGATTTAGATTATGAAATCAAAGGGCGGGATGTAATAATAATTGAAGATATCCTTGACAGTGGCGTTACGCTTACGGCGCTACGCGATTTCATCACAGAGTGCCGCCCCGCTTCGCTGAAGATATGCGCGCTGCTTGATAAGCCGACGCGCCGGCAAGTTCCGATCGAAGCTGATTATTTGGGTTTTCAATGCCCGGATGAATTTGTTGTCGGATATGGGTTAGACTATGCGGAACGCTATCGAAATTTACCATTCATAGCGTCGCTGAAACCAGAGATTTACTCGTAAAGGAAGGACAGGCTGTTGAAAGCGAAAAAAAGAAGCCCGCGTGAAATATGGTTCTATTTCCTAATAGTGGTGATCATACTCGTGGCGGTATATCTATGGATGACGCCAACTGACCCGCCATCGAAGTCAGTCGAATACTCGGAGTTGCGCCGCTTGTTTATGGATAACCAGATCATGTCGTTTAAAATAAACAATAATAACAAACTCACAGCGGAACTTAAGGTGAATTATAAAGATTCTGGGACTTCGTATGTCACTCATGAATTGCTTGACATTGGGATTTTTTATGAAGATTTCAGCGACTATATCGATGAGAGTATGCAACGCGACTCAGAATTCCACTATAACTACGATCCTGGTTTGAGAATACCGTGGTGGGCTTCGTGGGTGCCGTTTATCGTGCTTATCGCAGCGTTCCTTTTCATCTGGTACACAATGATCAACCGGTCGGGCGTGGGCGGAGACAAGGGCGCTATGAGGTTTGGAAAAGCCAGGGCTCGCGTTGCGGGCGATGAAAAGAAAAAAGTAACGTTTGCGGACGTTGCGGGGGCGGATGAAGAAAAAGAAGAACTCCGTGAGATTGTTGATTTTCTCAAAGGGCCGCAGAAGTATATCTCTATCGGCGCGCGTATCCCAAAGGGCGTCCTGCTTATTGGCCCCCCAGGTACCGGCAAGACGCTTATCGCAAAGGCTGTCGCCGGGGAGGCGGGGGTACAGTTTCTGTCAATATCAGGCTCGGATTTTGTTGAGCTTTACGTTGGCGTCGGCGCCTCGCGCGTACGCGATTTGTTCGACCAGGCGAAAAAGCTCGCACCCGCCATCATTTTCATCGACGAGATAGACGCAGTCGGCCGTCAGCGTGGCGCGGGGCTTGGCGGAGGCCATGACGAGCGCGAGCAGACATTAAACCAGTTGCTCGTTGAAATGGACGGGTTTAACACAAACGAGGGCGTTATTATACTTGCCGCGACGAACCGGTCGGATATCCTCGATAACGCGCTGCTCCGCCCGGGCCGTTTTGACCGCCAGGTTTTTATTGGGTTACCGGATATTAAAGGCCGCGAAGAGATACTCAAAGTCCATTCACGCGGCAAGAGCCTTGGGGAAGACGTCGAACTGGCAAATATTGCCAAAGGGACGATAGGGTTCACGGGCGCTGATCTCGAGAATCTGCTCAATGAGGCGGCATTGATGGCTGCCCGCAGCAATAAGCTGGTAATAACAATGGACGCTATTGAAAAGGCTATGCTCAAAGTCATTGCGGGACCGGAGAAGAAAAGCCGCGTGATAACGGAACGCAGCCGCAAGATAACTGCGTATCACGAGGCGGGGCATGCGGTTGTGTCGCACCATTTGGAAAATGTCGATCCGGTACATCTTGTCACGGTCATTCCTCGTGGATCTGCTGGTGGGATGACGATTTTTCGCCCGCAGGAGGACAAGGATTATACATCCAGAGGCGAGATGTTCGAGCGGATAGTGTCGGCTCTTGGCGGGCGCGTGGCGGAGAAGCTGTTCCTCGACGATATTTCCACCGGCGCGTCAAGTGATATACAGACCGCGAGCGCCTTAGCGCGTTCAATGGTCATGAAATACGGAATGAGCGACAGGATCGGGCCTATATCGTTTGACGACAGCAGCCGCAGCATTTTTATAGGTCGCGATTTTTCGCAGACTAAGAGTTATTCCGAGAAAACAGCCGCTGCTATAGATGATGAGGTTAAGCGCATTTTCGATGAAGCAAACGAGCTTTGTGAAGAAATATTGACCGATCACCGTGATGTTGTTGTGGCGACCGCCGCTTATCTGATAGAGCATGAAACAATGGATGGAGAGGACTTCAAATACTTTTGCGAACACGGCGGCAAGATGCCCCCGGCACGCGGCGGCGAGGGCAGACCGGATCCTTTCAATGGCGGGGATTTCCCGGATGTCCCGGATATTACCGGGTTTTTTGGGATTAAGAAAGATAGGGGATACATTTTTTAATGTGTTCTGGAAGAAAGTTAGGGAAAAACGGACAAGGGTTAGGAGAGAATAGATAGGGAACAGGGAATAGAAAATAGATGGTAGGTATCAGATCTTGAATAGAAAGACGAAGAAACTTGCCTGCGCCTCGCTCGCCTTATTTTCGCTGCTATTATTGACGCCCGGCTGTCAGGATATGCCACCGAATTTGGTTTATTCTCCAGCGGATATATCAGGTCGAGTCATAGGCGCGCTCATAGGTACGCCGTCCGAGCGGCTTGCCGATGAGCTTGGGAAAAAGCGCGCTTTTACCTCTGGTGATGATATGATAGCCAATCTTAGAGCCGGCGTCATTGATTGCGCCATAATGGAAAACTCGGCTGCCGCCGAGCTTACCGCTGAATCGACCGAGGTCAGGATCATAAGCGAGCCGCTAGTTGAATATGAATTGCATTACGCTGTAGCAAAAGAGAACGCGGAGTTACTGCTCGCAATCGATTCGGCTATCAACGCGCTTAAGCAAAACGGTACGCTCAACGGTTTGTGCGGCAAATACTTTGCTGACAAAAGCTATTCGTATGCCACGCCTGAAGGGGTCGATATCCATCCCGGGAAGCTATCTGTCGCGGCACCGCCGGATTCTCGGCCGTTTTCTTACAAAACCAGTGATGGCGAGTATTCCGGTTTGGACATTGAAGTCACCCGCGCGGTTTGCGATATGCTCGGCGTGGAGTTCTCCATCATTGAGTGCGATTCATGGGAACTCGTAAACGCAGTGTGGTATGGTATGGCCGATCTGGCTGTGGGATGGATGCCGGGTGAAGGCGACGATTTGGTCAGCGTGTCAGATGCGTACGCAAACGCGGTACACGTTGTGATCGTGCGAAGGTAAGTAATGTGATCGTGCGAAGGTAAACCGACAACAAACAAACCGACAAAAAACCGACAAACCGACCGATTAACAGCTTACCGCGCTTTTTTGTTTTCCAGGACTTCCTGGTATCGTTCGTATGCCCTTGAGACAGCCGTATCCCACGATACGTACAAATCATCCATAGCGTTGCGGCCGAGGGTTTTCATGTATTCTATATTAGCGGACAGATCAATGACGGCTTGGGCAAGACTGTCCGCGTTTTCATCTATAAGCACAGCGTTTCTCCCGTCCGTTACGGGTTCCGCCGAAGAACTGCCTGTGATGAGTACCGACGCAAGCCCGCAAGCCGATGCTTCGCGCACGGCGATAGGCGCTGAGTCGAAAGTGGACGGGAAAAGGAACATATCGGCGAGGCTGTAGTATGCGCGGAGCTTTTCTCTGTCCAGGATCGGGCCTGTGAAGATACAGTCGCTTTTTAACCCGATCTGATTCGCGTACTGTGTAATCTGGCCAAAATTATTGCCTCCGCCCACGAAAACCATTTTAAACCGGATCCCCGACGCTTTCGCTTTGTCTAATCCGTCGAGGATCAGTCTTATTCCTTTATACCACATCATTCGCCCGACATAGAGGAATGTAGGCGTATCCGGAGGCAAGGCGAGTTCTATCCGGGCTGTATCGATAAGGTTGTCGTCCGCTGGGCCTTTTGGAAAATCTACGCCATTATCCATTATTCGAAATTCTCCCTGGTACCCAAGTCCCTTTAAGTTTTCTCCTGCACCCCGGCTGACAGCCCAGACTTCGTCGCATGATTCGACATTGGATACAATGATCTTTTTTGCCGCTGATTGCAAAAGCTCGGATTCGAAACTGTTGGCGATATCGATGTCGAACTTTGAATGATATGTCATTATGATAGGCGAGCCTGTCGATTGGCGAAGCGATTTTGAAATTATCGCTGATATAAATGGGCAATGGCAGTGTATAATATCGACGGGATATTGTTTTATTTCCTTAAGAATGCCCGGTACGAGGACGCCTACTCTGTAGCCGGATGTTTTTGGCGTTTTTACGCTTGGGTAGTATACAACGGGAAAGGGGCAGGACTCTTGTTTGCCAGGATATCGCGGGGCCGCGACGACAGCGCTGCCAAGGTTGTTATGTATTATCCGCGCGTAATTGAGGACGGTGTTGGCGACACCGTCTATTACTGGCGGGAAGGAATCGTTAAGTAGGCAAATCCCAAGATTTTTGTTCATAGTAAGTCTCCAGATTCATTGTGAGAAAATGTATGTCGCGCGAGTGTATTGTATCACACAGCAGGCAACGTTCGCAAGCCCCGGTCACTCCCAATTTAAACGCGGGGACGTAACTGTTCAGGGGGGCATCCAAAAACACAGGTTGGTTACAGGCAACGCACTGGTACAGTGGTGAAAACATGTAATATTGTCCAAAATTTGTGTGCGGAGCCTGTAACCATTGCGATTTTTTGGATACCCCCTGAACTGTTGCACGGGGACAGTTCTTGTGTCCATTTTAAGTGTTTGAATAGTACCTTTACATATCATCCGGCGTGTGGTAGACTGCGGAGCGTGGAACTAACCAATAATATGTAACATACGTGAATTCGCGTGGATGATGAATAATGAAAACTAAATCAGTTTACTTTTGCACAGAATGTGGAAGTGAGACTCCCAAATGGATGGGCAGATGTACAACATGCGGAAGCTGGAACACTGTCGTGGAGCAGCCGTCGATTACGAAGCCAAAGCCTGGAGAGCTTCCCCGGTTTAGCGCGCAAAAAAACACCCCGACAAAACTGGAGCGAATCGACTCGTCTAGTGAGGAGCGATTCAAAACAGGCTTTCTTGAACTCGACCGTGTCCTTGGAGGAGGCGCGGTGACCGGTTCGCTCGTATTGGTCGGCGGATCTCCAGGAATAGGCAAATCGACGCTGCTCCTGCAGATTTGCGGTATGTTTAACTCTTCAATGAAAACGCTTTACGTATCCGGGGAAGAATCGGAACGCCAGATAAAGATGCGAGCAGGGCGTCTTGGCGTCGATAGCGGCGGCATTTATGCGTTAGCGGAGACGGAGATATCCGAAATACTTTTGGCTGCTCAGGAACTTAAGCCTGACGTGCTCATCATTGACTCGATACAAACGCTTTACAACCCGGAGCTTACTTCTCCGCCCGGCAGCGTGGGGCAGGTAAAAGACTGCGCGATGTCACTGCTCAGACTGTCGAAGGATGGTGGGACCACAGTATTTCTTGTTGGTCACGTAAACAAAGAAGGCGCGATAGCCGGGCCTAAAGTATTGGAGCACATGGTAGACTGCGTGTTATATTTTGAAGGCGAACGGTCGTCGAATTACAGGATACTACGCGCGGCTAAAAATAGATATGGCTCGACGAATGAAATTGGCGCGTTCGAGATGACGGATAAAGGATTATCAGAGGTCCCAAATCCATCTGAAATGCTGCTTGCAGGAAGGCCGCTCAACGCTCCGGGGTCATGCGTTACATGCGTGATCGAAGGCACAAGACCGATTCTTGCGGAAATACAGGCTCTAGTAGCGCCGGGAAGCGCCAACATGCCCAGACGCAACTCGAACGGTATCGAGTATAACCGCGCGATGATGTTGGTCGCCGTGCTGCAGCAGCGCGGCGGGCTGCGCGTCGGCGGGTGTGACGCGTATATAAACGTAATAGGTGGCCTGAGCATCGACGATCCGGGCGCCGACCTGGCGACTGTGCTCGCGCTTGCATCTGCGTATAAAGATAAACCGGTACGCCCGGACGTGGCGGCGTTTGGCGAGGTGGGGCTGACTGGGGAACTGCGCCAGGTATCGCAGGTTAACCTGCGGCAATATGAAGTCGCCAGGATGGGTTTTTCGCGCTGCATCTTGCCATATGGTGGGAAAAGCGGACCGAAAGCGCCAAATGGCCTCGATCTTACCTACGCAAGGTCGATATCCGAAGCGATACAGATAGCGCTGGAAGAATGATAACTGTTCAGAGGGTATCCAAAAACTCGCAATGGTTACAGGCTCCGCACACAAGTTTTGGACAATAAAACAAGTTTTCGCCGCTGTACCAGTGCGTTGCCTGTAACTAACCTGTGTTTTTGGATGCCTACTGAACATTAACGAAGAATGAACACGGGGTTACAGTTACTTTTAATAGGTTGCGAACAGGGGCCGCCATGTGCTACAATAACAACAACAGGCGGAATGCTTTCAGCTTGTGCGGATGAAGACCGCTTCATACCTCCGGAGGAGCTTTGGGTTTGAAACAGCTTAAGCAAATAATAATCGCACCCCTGCTTGCGGCGCTGGCGATCATAGGCATATCGGGGTGCTTGCAAATCACAGCGGACGAACTGTATTCCCTGCCGCAAGTATCGGAGCAATACCGCAGGTTGCAACAGCATATTAACACTGTGCTCAGCCAAGGCGCGGAGTATTCCCCGCCAACAGGGGGTCCAAACAGACAATCTGTTCAGCTCGTGGATATAAATGGGGATGGGATCAACGAAGTCGTCGCTTTTTTTGCCTTTCCAATAGACAGCGCGCTACGGGTATATATTTTCAAAATGGTCGACGACGACTATATTGAAGCTGAGGTTATTACCGGAACCGGTTCCGCAATTGAAAGCGTAAGGTACGCGGACATTGACGGCGATGGGGCTAACGAACTAATAATCGGCTGGCAAATGAGCGCGGCGCTTAAATATATGTCGGTCTACGCTATCAGGGATTATCACGCCGTATTGTTGGGCGGGACGGAATATAACGTGTTGTCCGTAAGCGACATTGATGAAGACGGAATTGACGATATAATAGCGCTCCGTCTGCCGTCGCCTGAAACGGGCGCGGTCGCCGAGTTAATACATTTGATGGCGGACGGTGAGATAGTCAAGTCAGACACACGGCTGTCAAACGGCGTGGATACGATATCACGCGTATCAGCGGGTATACTCATCGATGGCGTCCCAGCTATTTTCGTAGATAGCGAGGGTAGATTTGGCGATGGAACAATAGTGACCGATATATGCGTGATCAAAGACGGGAGCTTGAGGAATGTATCGCTCAAATGGCCAAGCGGCGTCAGCGAAGATACTGTCAGAAACCTCTATAACAGTTCTGATATCAACAAGGAAGGCACGATCAAAGTGCCGATACCTAGACTGTTGCAACCGCAGTCGGAGACGCCGTATCACGCTATCGACTGGTATGCGTTCAACAGTTCAGGCCACAGCCGCCTGGCGCTAACGACGTTTCATAACAATAACGACGAATGGTTCCTGATTCTTCCACTCGACTGGCGTGGCACGGTTTCCGTACGAAGGGAGGACACAGTTTCCGGCGAGAGGACTGTCGTCTTTTCATATATCGTGAGTGAAGACGGGCCGTACAGGGATTTTTTGAAAATCCACAAGCTCACAGGAGACATGGCAGAAGAACAGTCGACGCGTCCGGGACGGATTGTGCTGACGTCGGAGGGGGCAGCGATATACGCGTTTGAGTTGCTGGCGCCCCAAAACAGCTTTGGTTTGACATTCGATGAGGAATTGATTAAAGATAATTTTAGGTTAATGTATTCAGATTGGCTTTCGAGAGCGAATTAGCGGTTAGCAGATAACAGCCGAAGCCTGGATAGCCCGAGAATATACGAAAGGAATTGTTTGCCATGAAAAAAATTCTGGTGCTGGAAGATGAAACAAGCATTCGCAGTTTTGTGGTAATAAACTTAAATCGCGCCGGTTATGAGGCAATAGAAGCGGGAACGGGGGCGGAAGCGTTTGAACTGCTCCGGATACATCCCGATATTAAAGTGGCGATACTGGACATCATGCTCCCGGACACGGATGGGTTTGAAGTTTGCAGGAAAATCCGCGCCGTCGATCCGCATATTGGCATTATAATGCTTACGGCAAGGACGCAGGAAATGGACAAAGTGACAGGCCTGATGACGGGGGCGGACGACTATGTCACAAAACCATTTTCGCCGGCTGAACTGACAGCGCGAATCGACGCGCTTTTCAGAAGGACAGGTGCCGCTGGGCAAGTAGAAACCGGGGAAATCGCGCAGGGGCCTTTCCGTCTCAACACAAGGAACAGGTCGCTGGAAAAAGACGGCGTTCGAATTAAACTCACACAAGTGGAATACTCGATAATTAAAATGTTCATGGATAATCCGGGAAAGGCGCTCTCCCGCGAGGATATCATAAATACTGTGTGGGGCCGCGACTATTTCGGCGAACTTAAAATAGCTGACGTGAACATCAGACGGCTGCGTATAAAGATAGAGGATGATCCGACAAATCCGACATATATAACGACTGTCTGGGGATATGGTTATAAGTGGGGATTATAACTGATCAAACTCGCATCGCTCGAGTAATCAGCGGGAGGCGCCGTACAGGCTAAGGATAAACGCGATATCAAAAACGGGATAACGATATGATTGAAGGGTTGGCATTTGGCAGGGATTCTTGCGTACTTCACTAAAGGCTTGAGGCAGCGATGGCTCAGAGGTACAATGTTCGTCACGCTTGCGACGGTGATACTGGCTGTCGCGCTGTTTTCCGTCTTTATTTACAACTACTACTATTCGACAATCAGAACTGGATTGGAAGCGAAAGCCAGGACTATGACGGACTTTTTTGCCAATTATGTCGCAAGATCGTATACCGATTACTACAACAGCGCGTACAGGTACACCGAGACGTTTATGGAAGGGGACCGGCTTGAGTTGCAGTTTCTGGATGTTGACGGCAGTATAATGATATCCACGTCTACAATAACGTCGGGCATGGCGCCAAATACGCCGGATGTAGCCGAAGCTGTAGAGTCAAAGCGGATTTCAGCCTGGATAGGCAGACGAGCCGCCACCGGTGAGCGGATCATGGCGGCGTCGGCGCCAATGATTTACGCTACAGGCGAGGTTATTGGGGTGATGCGTTATGTTACCAGCCTCCGACTGGTTGACGGAAAAGTATTTCTGAGCATCCTTTCTGTAGTTGGGGGCGGGCTTGTTGTGCTTTTGCTTGTTTTTGTCTTAAATATTGTTTTTATACGTTCAGTAATAACGCCGGTAAGCGAAATCACGAAAGTTACGAAACGTATCGCGGAAGGCAGCTATGGTGTCCAGATTGAAAACAGTTTTCGTGACGAGATCGGCGAAATGGTTGGGTCGATCAATGAAATGTCGTTCAAAGTAGCGCAGACGGAAAAGATGCAGACCGAATTTATATCGTCGATATCGCATGAGCTCAGGACGCCTCTGACGGCAATAACCGGTTGGGGGGAGACGCTGATATACGACGAGCAGTTGGATGAAGAATCAAAACGCGGGATAGCGATAATACTGAAAGAAGCACGGCGTCTTACGAAAATGGTTGAGGAATTGCTCGAATTCACACGGATGGAAGATGGGCGATTCACATTGAACATAGAAATGATAGATATCGCGGCTGAGCTCGAAGATGCCATATTCACCTTCCGAGAGTTACTGCACCAAGATGAGCTTGAGTTCAGTTACGAGTCCGAAATGGACGAAGCGCCGCTCATTCCGGGCGACCCGAACAGGCTAAAGCAGGTATTCCTGAACTTGTTTGACAATGCAGTAAAATATGGCCGCGACGGAAAACGCATCGAGGTATCGATTGTGATGGAAGGCGTTTTTGCCAAAATATGCATCCGAGACTATGGTCCCGGCGTACCGGAAGACGAAATTGAGAATATTAAAATGAAATTCTACAAAGGTAGCAATTCAAAGGAACGCGGAAGTGGAATTGGCCTTGCTGTGTGTGAAGAAATAGTAAAGTACCATGGCGGGAGCATGGAGCTGTCAAATCCCGAAGACGGTGGTTTCCTTGTAACGATCCGCCTACCGGCGAGTAATATGGTAGTTGACAGTTGACAGATATTAAGACTAAATATTGCGACTAAATATGAAACGAAAGGTCAGATAACAAAGATGAATGAAGAAAAAGCTAATGGAGGCACTAAGGACGAAAATATACAAGGCGAAAATATTCAGGACGAAAATATACAGGGCGAAGCGCTAAAAGACGAAGCGCTAAAAGACGAAGCGTCACAAGACGAGAACGCGGGGAGCGAAGGCACGAAGAACGCAACGAGCAAAGAGTTCCGCACTTCGATCGGTGGACAAGCGCTTCTGGAAGGTATAATGATGCGAGGGCCCAAAAAGCAGGCTATCGTCGTTCGTACGAAGGATGGATTTGTCACAAAGACTGAAGAATTAAAACTGCTTAAGGAAAAGCATCCGATAGTCGGATTTGTTTTCATACGGGGCGTTGTAAACTTCGTAAGTTCCATGGCGATAGGGATGCGCGCCATAATGTTTTCAGCCGAGCAAATACCAGAAGAAGAGCAAGGCGAACCTTCACGGTTCGATCAATGGGTTGAAAAGCGGATAGGAAATGAAAAGGCGGAAAAAATACTCATCATATTCGCTCTAATCCTCGGAATTGCAATATCGGTAGGGTTGTTTATGCTGCTCCCAACAGTTTTAACAGGGCTGATTACAAATTTCGTGTCGCATCGCATCCTTAGAAATCTGATAGAAGGAGCGCTTCGTATTACTATATTCCTCTTGTATATGTGGCTTGCGACGCGGCTCGAAGAGATGAAACGGATGTGGGGATACCACGGCGCGGAGCATAAGGCAATATTCTGCTATGAAAAGTGCCTCCCGCTTACAGTTGAGAATGTCAGGACGCAATCAAGGCTGCACCCACGTTGTGGGACGAGTTTTCTTTTCATAGTCATGCTTGTGAGCATACTGGTATTTTCATTCACAGGCTGGAGCAACATCTGGATACGCATAGGATTCAGGTTGGCGCTGATCCCGGTCGTCGTCGGGATAAGCTATGAGATAATTAAACTTGCCGGCAGATATGACAACATCCTGACAAAAATAGTATCCGCGCCGGGAAAAGCCTTGCAGAGGCTGACAACACGCGAACCGGACGATGAGATGATAGAAACCGCGATAGAGGCTCTGGCTTTAGTCATACCAGAAAACGCCAGCGACGCGGAGTGGTGATTGCGAAATGACAGCGCGCGGAGAGAAAACGCATGGTAACGTACAATGAAATCTATCTAGAAACGCGGCGGAAACTGCGAGCGGCGGGAATTACAGCCCATGACCTTGAAGCGAGGTTGTTGGTCGCGTACGCTGCGGGGAAGACGCGCGAGGAGCTGCTGAAATTAAGTAGACTCTATGTCACGGACCAATCGCTGGTGAAATGCGTTGACGATATGGTCAGCCGTAGGCTTGGAGGCGAACCTGTTGCCTATATTGTCGGGGAATGGGAATTTTACGGTGTCCCGATAACTGTAAACGAATCGGTCCTGATACCGCGAGTCGATACGGAACTGCTGGCTGGAGAAGCTATCAGGCTGATGAAGCGGCGCGCCGGGCAGACCAGGCTGGTCGACCTTTGCGCCGGAAGCGGGTGTATAGGTCTCGCGGTAGCGGCTAACGTCCCGAGCTGCAGGGTCGTGTTAGCCGACAACTCGGATCAGGCGCTAGTAATATGCAGAGCGAATATGCGAAGGAATAACCTTAGCCGAAATGTAGCGGCTATCGTAGCGGATGCACTGGATCCGCCACCTACGTTGCTTGGGATGTTTGACGCCATTGTCTGCAACCCGCCATATATCCCGACAGGAGAACTCAAAGACCTCGAACCATCGGTCGCCGAGTATGAGCCGCTCGCGGCGCTGGACGGAGGTCCGGACGGCTTATATTATTTCCGAGCTGTAACGACAAATTGGCTTGTCTTGCTAAAACAAGGAGGACACCTCGCCTTCGAGTGCGGAGCGGGGCAATCGGATGCTGTAAGGGAGATATTGCGCGATGGCGGATTGCGCAATATAAAAACGCTTGTGGACACGCTGGGAATAGAGCGCGTCGTCGTGGGGGAAATGAAATAATAGGCTACTATTCAGTTGCAAAAATAGTATATAATAATATAACTGGAGGGTTAGATAATGGCGGAGAAGAAAAAATATGTCCCTGCCATCCCGGCCGAGGACAAAAAGAAGGCGCTTGATACGGCGATCTTGCAAATTGAGAAAAATCATGGAAAAGGTTCGATCATGCGACTTGGTGATAGACAAGCGGTAAACGTCGACGCCGTATCGACTGGATCGATAGCTCTCGACTTTGCGCTTGGGATCGGCGGCGTACCCAAGGGTAGGATAATTGAGATATTTGGCCCCGAATCTTCGGGAAAAACGACACTTGCGCTGCATATCATAGCGGAAGTACAGAAAACAGGGGGGGAGGCGGCGTTTATTGACGCGGAGCACGCTCTCGAACCCGCGTATGCCCGCGCTCTCGGGGTAGATATCGACAATTTGCTCATATCGCAACCGGATATGGGCGACGATGCGCTCGCGATCACGGAGCTGCTCGTGCGTTCAGGGGCGGTCGACGTCGTGGTAATTGACTCCGTCGCCGCACTGGTACCGCGAAGCGAGGTGGAAGGTGATATTGGCGACAGCAGCGTCGGCGTAGTAGCCAGGCTCATGTCGCAGGCGCTGCGCAAATTGGCGGGATCGATATCGAGGACGAATTGCATAGTTATATTTATTAATCAATTGCGCGAGAAAATAGGGGTCATGTACGGCAACCCGGAGACGACGCCGGGTGGCCGCGCGCTTAAATACTTTGCCAGCGTCAGGATCGACGTGCGCCGCTCCGAATACCTGAAAGCGGGTTCGGAGCATATTGGAAACCGCACTAAGGCGAAAATAGTGAAGAATAAAGTAGCGCCTCCTTTCAGGGAAGCTGAATTTGATATTATGTTTGGCGAAGGGATATCAAAGTTTGGAGAACTTATTGATCTCGGGGTCAAACTTGGCCTGATAGAGAAAGGCGGTTCTTGGTACACAATCGGCGAAACGCGGTTCCAGGGGCGAGATAATTTGAAGGATTATTTGAAAGAACACCCGGACGTCGCTGACGAACTCGAAGCGCAAATACGCCGCGACTCGCAAAAACTGATGTCCCCACAGGAAAAAATAGCAGCGGTGGCGGCTGGACGCGCGGTCGATGAGCGAGCCGAAAATTTTGATGAATAATGGTAATTGAGGAAATAACGCAAACCAAGAATAAACCCGGATGGTTTACCGCCCTTTTTGAGGATGGGACGGTAATTAAGGTGAGCGTCGAGCAGTTAGCTGATTATGGATTGTATCAAGGTCTTGAGTTACCGGATGACGAGTATAGGCGGCTGCGCGCGGAGCTGGAGTTTGGCGCTTCTAAAACCAGGGCTTTGCGTATATTGGGAAGCCGTACTTATTCGTCTAGAGAAATTGAAAGACGTCTGACTAACAAAGGAGAATCCCGGGAGACAGCCGCGAGGACGGTTCAGTGGCTTGAGGAAATAGGGGCGATAAACGACAAAGAATACGCGGCGTCGATAGTTGAACACTACCGTTCGAAAGGATATGGGCTTGCCAAGATCAGGGAAGAACTTTTCCGGCGTGGTATACCTGGCGACATATGGGACGAGGCTATAGGTGACTTTGAAATCGCGACTGACGCCACGCTTGATTTCCTCATGAAAAAGCTGAGTGGCAGCCGTGAAAATTCAGAACAACGCGTAGCGATAAACGCGCTTCGCGCGAGGGGTTTCAGTTATGAGGACGCGCAGGAGGTTTGGCGCAAATACATGGAAAATACCGAAGAAATTGAAAATGAACAGTAGAATCGGGATAATATCTCTTGGATGCGCGAAGAACCTTGTAAACACGGAACAAATGATGTTTCTTCTAAGTGAAGCGGGGTTTTACGTCTCCGGCGATATTACTAATGCGGACGCTGTGATCGTAAATACATGCGGATTTATTGAAAGCGCAAAGATGGAAGCCATAGATACTATTCTTGAGCTGGGCCGAGCCAAGGATGAAGGCAGGATCGGCAAGATAATCGTAGCGGGATGTCTGGCTGAAAGATACAAAGACGAGGTAATGGCACAGTTGCCTGAAATAGACTGCCTGGTCGGCGTCGGTAGCTTTGGAAAAATCGTCGACGCGCTCCAAGCAACGCTACACGGCGACGACAAGCCCGCAACGTTTGGAGATATAAACGCTCCGTTGAACGAAATAGACAGAATCATTACAACTTCACCTGCTTGGGCATATTTAAAAATAGCAGAAGGATGCGACAACCGGTGCGCGTACTGCATTATCCCCGATATTAGAGGTCGTTTTCGTAGTAGGCCGGTTGAAAAAATCATTGAAGAAGCGAGAGAACTGACGGATCGCGGGATAAAAGAACTCATTGTCGTTGCCCAAGACGTGACGAGATACGGCTTGGACTTATACGGGAAAAGAAGCCTAGTAAGCCTTCTAAAAGAGTTATGCGGCATCGACGCCCTAAGGTGGATAAGGTTACACTATCTATATCCTGATGAAATCGACGAGGAACTTATTGATATTATCGCAAATAGTGATAAAATAGTAAAGTACATAGACATTCCAATCCAACATATCAACGATAGAATTTTACGAAAAATGAACCGTCGCTATACGGGCGGAGAGGTGCAGGCACTGCTGAGGAAACTACGTGGGCGGATTCCAGGAGTGGTTATAAGGACAAGCGTCATAGCGGGGCTTCCCGGAGAAGGCGAGGAGGAGTTTGAGCAACTGAGCGAATTCCTCGCCGAGGCGAAGATAGAACGCGCTGGGGTTTTCGAGTATTCGCCTGAGGAAGGGACGACAGCAGCTCTTATGGACAAGCCGGACTCGGATACGGCAGCGAGCAGGGCACAACAGCTAGTAGACATACAGTCGTGCGTAATGGATCAGTTCAATGAAAACCGAATCGGGAGCACAACGGCTGTCTTGATAGAAGGCAGAGAAGACTCTCAGTACTACGGGCGAAGTTTTGCCGAATCGCCAGATGTGGACGGTTGGATCAGGGTAAATGGCAATAGTTTAGCGATCGGAGAATTTGTCGACGTCCATATAACAAGCGTAGAAAACGGGGAACCAATCGGAGAAATTCAAAAATAGCGATTAGTAGCCAGTAGAAAGTAGAAGGTAGTTAATTGTTAACTGTTAATTGTTAATTGTTAATTAGCGAAGGGGGCGACCGCGATAAATACCGCTAATAAACTTACTATGCTCAGGATAGCTCTGATACCGGTTTTCCTGACGGTGTTATATATCGGATTTCCGTACAGCAGCTATGCCGGTATGGCTGTTTTCGTTGTAGCGGGACTCACAGATATCGCTGATGGGTATATAGCGCGGCGGCGTGACCAAGTGACAGATTTTGGGAAATTCTTAGATCCTTTGGCGGACAAAATACTTGTCGTCGCAGCAATGCTGTGGTTTGTCGAGCGGGACGTGATGCCGTCTTGGGCGGCGCTTGCGGTGATAATAAGGGAATTCATGGTGACGGCGCTCAGGTTGGTCGCCGTAGGTAACGGGCGCGTGATAGCAGCCGCGTTATCTGGTAAGATCAAGACCTTGGCAACTATGATATGTTTAACGGCCATGTTCCTGCCGCTCAGCACATGGATGGTTCATGTGTGCGTTGTGCTTATTACTGTTACGACGCTGATTTCCGGTATCGAATACTTCATCAAAAACAGAGATATTCTAAACTATGGAAACAGGTGACTTTTTAATTTGGAATTTAAGCGTTTAACACTGGATTGCGTCAAAACGCTCGAACCGTTTTTCTTGGATGATAACCCATGCCGCATTTGCGATTATACACCTGGTGGAACGTTTATGTGGCGCGATTACCATAAAACTGAATACTCGGTCTCAGACGGCGTTTTATATATGAAAGCGGCGCATCCGGAAATTGCTTTTGCCCCGCCGCGAGGCGCCGGGGTTGATAGCGGGGCGTATGAACAAATACGCAAATACTGCCGCTCCAAGGGAATACCGACAAAGCTTTGTTGCGTTTCGAAATCCACGCTTGACGTTATCTTGGATATGTACCCTGCCTCAAGGTCATGGACAGACAGAGCGTGGTCGGATTACCTTTATTTGAGCGAGGACATAATAAACCTGGCGGGCAGGAGGTATTCCGGCCAGCGAAACCACATAAATCGCTTCATGAGAGAGCATCCAAACTGGTCGTTTAGGGAAATCGGCGAGGATAATATCAGCGCCGCAATGGCATTTATCGGAAAGTTGGCGCTGAGAAACAACGACGCGTCGTTTTCGTTCATCGAAGCCAACAGGAAAGCCCTTGAGGTGCTGGATAACATGGAACTATACGGCCAGTTGGGGGGAGCGCTGTATGCGGACGGCGTGATCGTCGGCGTATCGCTCGGTGAAACGCAGGGAGATACTCTGTTCATCCACGTCGAAAAAGCCGACACGGACTACCAAGGCTCGTACCCTATGCTCATGAACCAGTTTGCGAGGATGTTCGCGTCCGGGGCTGTCAAATACATAAACAGGGAAGAGGATGACGGGATCGAAGGGCTGCGCGTATCCAAGTTATCGTACCACCCGGTCGAGTTGCTTGGCAAGTATATGGTCGAGCTGCGATAACACAAGCAGAGTAACTGTTCAGAGGGTATCCAAAAACTCGCAATGGTTACAGGCTCCGCACACAAGTTTTGGCCATTATTACTAGTTTCACCAGTGTACCAGTGCGTTGCCTGTAACCAACCTGTGTTTTTGGATGCCGTCTGAATATTAACCAAGCAGACAGTTCTCCTGCGTTGTGAACCACAACATAGGAGAACCGTCCCTGTCCATGTGTATTAATGTTTGTGCCCGCTATTCGATGACCATGCACAGCTCGCCGGCTTTGACGGACGCTCCTGGTTCTACCAGAAGTTCTGTGACGGTTCCCGCTACTCTCGCGGAAACGTTTGTCTCCATCTTCATAGCCTCTATCACCATAAGCGGCTGGTTCAACTCGACCTTGTCGCCTTTTTTAACGAAAACCTTCGACACAGAGCCGGGTATGCTTGAGCCGACATGTCCTAAATTATCGGTGTCGGCGTAGCGCACAACCCGCTCAGTTACAGTTAAGCTGCTATCCTTGACTGCAATATCTCTGGGGGCGCCGTTGAGTAAAAAGTGGAGTACCCTTGTGCCGTCCGCATTCGCGTCCCCTGGGCCAATATACTGGATCAGGAGCGTCACGCCATCTTCGATAGTGAGCTCAGTCGTCTCGCCCGGCGCCATCCCCAGGAAGAACACGCTTGAGGCCATACGGCTGAGATCCCCATACTCCGCCTCATGCGCGAAGAAATCGCTGACCACCTTTGGATACAGGCAATAGCTGACTATATCGCGCGCCGTTGGGTTGTCGATTGCTTTCTCCAAAGTTTTGCGCGCATCGTCAAAGTCGGCAAGGGGCAGATGCTTCCCCGGGCGATCCGTCAATGGTTCCTCACCCTTTAGCACGACCTTTCGCAGATCTTCTGGGAAGCCGAATTCCGGCTGACCCATAAGTCCCTTGAAGTAGCTCACGACAGAGTCGGGGAAACTGAGCGCCTCGGCCTTTTGAACGATGTTTTCCGCCGTCAGGTCATTTTGCGTCATGAAGATAGCCAGGTCGCCGACCATTTTAGACGACGGCGTCACTTTGATTATATCGCCCAGTATGTCGTTAGCTTCGCGATACTTCTCCTTGACTTCATGGAAACGGTCGCCAAGTTCAAGGCTCTCAACTTGCGGTTTAAGGTTGGTGTATTGGCCGCCAGGTATCTCATACCGATATATTTCCGTTTCCGGCGTTTTGAGGTCAGCTTCATACTGCGCGTAAATCGGCCTGATGTCGCTCCAATACTCTGACAGCTTTTGCAGCTTGGCTGCGTCTAAGTCTGGTTTCCTGTCGCTGTACTCCAGCGCGGCGACCAGCGAATTCATAGACGGTTGGCTGGTCAGTGAACTCATCGACGCGATAGCGGTATCGACTATATCCACGCCGGCTTCGGTGGCTAGCAAATAGCCCGCGATCTGGTTTGCCGTTGTGTCATGCGTATGCAGATGCACAGGTATGCCGATCTCGTCCTTGAGGGCTTTAATAAGCATTTTGGCCGCGTACGGCTTAATAAGACCGGACATATCCTTTATAGCAAGTATATGCGCCCCGCGTTTTTCAAGTTCTTTGGCAAGCTCGACATAGTATTTAAGCGTATATTTCTCGCGTTTCGGGTCCAGGATATCTCCAGTGTAGCACATCGCCGCCTCGACGACCTTGCCGCTCTTCGCCACCTCCTCCATTGCCAGCTCCATACCGGGCAACCAGTTGAGAGAGTCGAATATGCGGAAAATATCTATGCCCGCTGCGGCGGACTCTTTAACAAATTCTTTAATCACATTGTCCGGGTAGTTGCTGTATCCCACCGCGTTTGACGCGCGAAACAGCATCTGGAAAGGAATGTTCGGTATCCTGCGGCGCAACTCGTCTATACGTTCCCAAGGCGACTCGAACAGGAATCGGTAAGCGACGTCGAAAGTCGCTCCGCCCCACATCTCCAGTGAGTAGCAATTGCTGAGGGCATGGGAAGTCGCGCGCGCGACTGTGAGCATGTCGCGCGTCCTGACGCGTGTAGAGAGAAGCGATTGGTGCGCGTCACGGTACGTCGTGTCGCAGATCAGGAGTTCTTTGCGATCCAGAACCCATTTGCTGAAAGCCTCGGGTCCGTTCGCGTCCAAATATTGCTTGAGTCCTGTCGGCGGCGCTTCGTCCCCGACTTCAGGGACGCGCGGGTCGGGAAACGTAGGCTTGCTGGCTGACGCGGGGTTAGCTACGGTGACCGAACCGATGAACTTCAGAGCCTTCGTCGCTCGGTCTTTCGAGTCTGAAAACTCAAAGAGAGACGGCGTCTCGTCTATGTATTTAGTGTGACATTTCCCATTTATGAACATGGGATCCGACAAAATGTTCAGTAGGAAAGGAGCGTTTGTTTTGACGCCGCGTATGCGCATTTCCGTGATCGCGCGCTTCATCTTCCGCGCCGCGCCCTCAAAAGTGCGATCCAGAGTCGTAAGTTTGGCAAGGAGGCTGTCGTAGTAGGGGCTGATCTCCGCTCCGGGAAACGCGTTGCCTGTGTCGAGCCTGACGCCGTAACCGCCGCCGGGGCGGAACGTGGTTATTTTGCCAGTATCCGGCGCGAACCCGTTAGCAGGATCCTCGGTCGTTATGCGGCACTGTATCGAGTACCCCTTTAAGCTGATATCGTCCTGAGACGTGATGCCGATCTCCGGGTCGGACAGTTTTTTGCCCATGGCGATGTAGATTTGCGATTGTACAAGATCGATCCCGGTGACCATCTCGCTGACTGTGTGTTCCACCTGAATGCGGGGGTTCATTTCAATGAAGTAATAATGCCCGCTGTTGTCGACAAGAAATTCGACAGTTCCAGCATTCACATACCCCACGGCGGCGGCGACCTTCACCGCGTCAGCCCTGATCGACTGCCTTACGCTCTCGTCGACAGAGAAGGCGGGTGTGTATTCAACGACCTTCTGGTAGCGGCGTTGTAGCGAACAGTCGCGCTCGTACAAATGCACGACGTTGCCAAAATGATCCGCGAGTACCTGTATCTCGATATGTTTTGGCTGAACGATGAATTTTTCGATGAAAATGTCGTCGCTGCCGAAGGCTTTTAAAGCCTCGCTTTGCACAAGCGGAAGTTGCTCGGCAAGTTCCGCCGGATTTTGGACAAGGCGCATACCGCGCCCGCCGCCTCCGGCTGCAGCTTTAAGTATTACAGGATATCCGATGCGCTCGGCCTGTTGCAGCCCGTCGTCGACAGACTCCAAAGGCCTCCTGACGCCTTCGATCACTGGGACGCCGCAGCTTTTCGCGATTTCTTTCGCGCTAAGTTTGTCGCCCATCTTGTCGAGTACGCCCTCCGGCGGCCCAATGAACACGATGCCGGCTTCACGGCAAGCGCGCGCCAGATCAGCGTTTTCCGCAAGGAAACCATAACCTGGGTGGATTGCGTCCGCGCCTTTTTCCACAGCAAGCCGTACGATTTGCTCAATGTCCAGATAAGCCCCGAGTGGACTCTGGTCCTTGCCGATCATATACGACTCGCCGGCCGTCGTGCGGAATAGGCAGTTCTTATCTTCTTTGGAATATATCGCGATTGTACTAAGCCCCATATCGTGACACGCCCTGATTACGCGGACCGCGATTTCGCCTCTATTGGCGACCAAAACCTTTTTAATTTCTCTGAATTGCACTTTTTGACCTCCTAAAATTACATAATATCATAACCCGACTTACGCCGGCTTCCGTTCCGGCTCGTTCCAGCAGTCATGGCTTGCTAGTACAACTACAGAAAACGGCGTCATCGTCTTATTTCGCAGTTACTTTACCAAATGCGTGTGTGTTTGTCAATTAAAACAGTGACATTTGGCTTGATTCCGGCAAGTTACGAAGGGCGCCAAGCGCCTTTAGCTGTTCTAAATGTGTTTTTGACACTTTTGGGCAAGCGGCGGAAAGCTCGTCGATCGAGATGAAATCGCGTCCTTCCCTGTTTTCCACGATATCGCGCGCCGCTGTTTCGCCAAGTCCGCTAATAGACACAAATGGCGGGCGCAGTTTTTCACCATCTACCGGGAGGAACTTCACGGAATCTGACAAGTATACGTCTATGTCCGCGAAGCTAAAACCGCGTAAATAAAACTCGTAGCACGCCTCAAGCGTAGTGAGCAACTCCTCATCCTTCGCCTTTGCATCGGAATTTGTGCGTATTTGCCTGATTTTCGAAATTGCTATGTCGATGCCACGAGTCATGTACTCCGCGTCGAAACTGTTGTTCCGGCTCCGTCTGTAAAAATACGCGCTGTAGAACGCGAGCGGTTTGTGAACCTTGAACCAAGCGATGCGGAAAGCCATCATGACGTATGCAACTGCGTGCGCCTTGGGGAACAGATACTTAATTTTCTTACACGACTCAATATACCAGCCGGGCACATGAATACCGGCCATCTCCTCTTCGGCGCCTTTCGGCAATCCGTTGCCCTTGCGTACGCTTTCGGATATCCGAAACGCGTGACGGTCGTCCATACCCTTAGAAATAAGAAAGAGTGTGATATCGTCGCGGCAACTTATTGTATCGCTGACGCCGGCTTTGCCCGATTGGATCAGCTCCCGCGCGTTGCCGATCCAAACCAGTTCACCGTGGGAATAGCCTGAGAGCCTGACTAACGTGTCGAAGTCTTCAGGCTTTGTGTCGCACAGCATTTGACGCGTCAAGGGCGTACCAAACTCAGGGATCCCGATCGAGCCCGCCGCGCCGATGATCTCGTCATTGTCCGGGAGGCCTAGAGGCAAGGGAGAAGTGAAAATTGCCATTGTGTCCGGGTCGTCGAGCTTTATTTCCTTTGCCCTTATGCCGGTGAGGTCTTCGAGCATCTTTATCATCGTCGGATCGTCGTGGCCGAGTTCATCTAGCTTAATTAGGTTGTCTTCCATTCGGTGGTAATCGAAATGTGTTGTAATGATTCCTTTGTCGCTGTCGTCTGCTGGGTGCTGCGCCGGGCAGAAATCAGTTATCTCCGCGCCCTGTGGGATGATAATGAGTCCGCCAGGATGCTGTCCCGTCGTGCGCTTGACGCCCTCGCACCCGCGCGCGAGGCGGTTCTCCTCAGCCTTCGTGACTGTTTTCCCTTTGTCTTCGAGATACTTTTTCGCGAATCCATATGCTGTTTTATCCTTGACCGTGCCAATCGTCCCCGCTCTGAAGACATGATCGGTGCCGAAAAGTTCCGTCGTGTATTTATGCGCCTGCGCCTGATAGTCGCCGGAGAAATTGAGGTCAATATCCGGAACCTTGTCGCCGTCGAACCCAAGGAAAGTTTCAAACGGGATGTTAAATCCGTCCTTTAAGTATTGCGCGCCGCAGGAGGGGCAAGTCTTATCGGGCATATCCGCGCCGCACCCCCAACCGATGCCGGAATCGAAATCGGAATTGCGGCAATCCGGGCATCTGTAATGGGCGGGCAGGGCGTTGACTTCGGTAATGCCAGCCAGAAACGCGATGATCGAGGAGCCGACGCTGCCGCGCGAACCGACGAGGTATCCTTGTCGCATCGAATCCGCGACGAGTTTTTGCGCCGCCATGTATATCACGTCATAGCCACGCTCAAGAATATTGCTCAGTTCCGCTTCGATGCGCTTAGAAATGATTTCCGGCGGGTCGTTACCGTAAAGCGCCCGTAGCTTGCTTGATGTCAGTTCCTTGAGATCCTCCGCGCTCCGTTCAAGCTTGGGCAAAAAAAGCGTCTTCGCGGGCGGGAGCGGGTTTACAGCTTCGCACATATCTGATATCAACTGCGAATTGCGTACAACGACCTCGTATGCCTCGTCCTCGCCGAGATACTTGAATTCCTCAAGCATTTCGTCTGTCGTCTTGAAATAGACGGGTAAGTCGCTGTCGGCGTCGTCAAAGCCCTTTGCGTGAAGGAGGATATGCCGGAAAACTTCATGCTCAGGATTGAGAAAATGCACGTCGCCTGTAGCGACGACCGGTTTGCCAAGTTTTTGACCGAGTTCGAATATGACGCGGTTGAATTGGCGTAGTTCGTCCTCGTTTTTTGCGCGTGGCTTATTTCCGTATATCATGAACATGTTGTTGCAGATGGGCTGAATCTCGAAATAGTCGTAGAATTCCCCGAGTCTACGTAACGCGAGCGAACCTCGTCGCTCGGAGACCGCGTTGTATATCTCGCCCGCCTCGCAAGCCGAACCAATGATCAAGCCTTCCCGGTGTTTTTGCAACACGCTCTTGGGGATGACCGGGTAATTGTTAAAATATTCCAAATGGCTCTTTGTGACAAGCTTATACAGATTGTTAAGCCCAGTTTTATTTTTAACAAGCAGTATTATATGCCTCAGCCTGGCGCGGCTGGGTTTGGGATCCCCGCTTGGTTTTTTCCTGTCGAGAAGCTGCTCCAAATAGCTGTTGATCTGGTTGATTTCGGTTATGCCAGCGTCTCCAAGCGCTCCTATCATGAAACTCCAAACGTGGGCTGCTGCTTCGGCGTCGGCGACAGCCCGGTGCCGTTCGGATTCCGTATTTCCGATATGCGCGGCGACTGTATCGAGCTTGTGATTTTTTAGGCCCGGGAGAAATGCGCGAGACAGCGCGAGCGTGTCAATATAACAAGGGTCGAAAGCAATGCCATGCCTCTGGCACACCTCATGGATAAAACCGACGTCAAAGTCCGCGTTGTGGGCTATAAGCGCCCTGTCGCCGGTAAAGCTCAGCAACGAAGATACCGCGTCACGCTGCGACGGAGCGCCGGATACATCAGCGTCCGCGATCCCCGTGAGCCTAGTGATTTCGTATGGGATCGGGGTGCCTGGATCTACGAATGTCTGGAATCTGTCCAACTCGCGACCGTCCTTATATAAAACAGCTCCGATTTCTATAATCGCGTTGTCACAAGGCGATAATCCCGTCGTCTCGATGTCAAAGACGACGAATTCGTCGGACAGGTTGCCCCTGTTTTCATAGCCGCCTACGTCGCCGAAAACCGCCATATTTGTGTCAAAGTCGTTTATGTAGTATCCTTCGAGACCATAAATAACTTTAATCTTGCCGGCGACTACCTCGGGAGCGATTGCCGCGTCAGGGAACGCGTGGACGACGCCATGATCTGTTATCGCTATCGCCGGATGCCCCCATAGCGCGGCTTGCCGGATAACTTCGGCAGTATCGGCAACAGCATCCATTGCCGACATCTTTGTATGAAGATGCAGTTCTACGCGTTTTTCCGGCGCCTCGTCCATCCTCTGCGCTTTTTCAGCGGTCACAATGTTTGTCGGCTCCAGCGCCAAGTCGTTGTCGTACCTGTTGATGCCAAGTTTTCCCGATACGGTAAGCCACATGCCTTTTTGAATACTGCCAACTATTTTTGCGGCGTTTTCACCAGTCATGAATTTTGAGACGTGGATCGCGCCGGTATAGTCAGTAAGGTCGAAACTAAGTATCCAGGCGTCGCGCTTGTCAATGTATTTGCATGAAACGCCGCATACTTCGCCCGTTATCGTGGCCTTCCCAAGTTCGAGAGTCACCTCGCTCATAGGGATAGCATCATCCTTGGCGCGTCTTCCCATAATAGCCTCGCCCGGCTTGTATCCGACTCCCGACGTCAATATGCGGCTTTTGTCCGAAACCGGATTTTGCTGCTGTTTCCCGTTGCTCCCCGTAACCTGGGAGCGGGCGTTGTATGCCGTGACTGATACGGAGACTAAGCCATATTCACGGGCTATGAGTTCCTCAATAGTCCGGATTTCCAGTGGCGGAGCGGGATCCATCAGCAATATAGTCAGCTTCATGGATGTTCTGGATTTGTCGACGACAGCGGATATAACCTTAGCATTACTAAGATCAGAAGACAGCTTTTCGCTGTCCTTACAAAAAGGAAATACATCGTATAGAAATGGTGTTTTTTGCGCGCTCAAGCTTATTTTTCCTCGCTTTCAGTTACAATTGATAAGTTACTCAAGTTGATGTTTATTAGATACCATCTGAACATCAATAAAAAATTGACAGTAACGTTGACCTACTCAGCTAGCCATAAATGATCTTCACCACGTCGTTTACCAGCACATACACCATCAGCCCCATCAGAAGAACGAAAGTCGCCGCGTGTATGTATTTTTCGTACTTTGGATCCGGCCGCCGGCGGAGGATTTTTTGCGCTAGCCACGATATGAATACAAAAAGTATCCTGCCTCCGTCTAAAGCCGGGATCGGCAACATATTCATCACTGCCAGATTCACCCCAATTAGCGCGACGAAACCGACAATGTTCGACACAGCCTCGCCCACTGTCCGCGACGCCTGACCTATATCATTCATCGCATTTACAATGCCTACCGGGCCGGACAAGTCTTGTATGCCGGCGCTCCCTGTAATAAGTTGGGCGATGCTGACGCGGATGAGCCGGACGTAATTCATTGCTGTATAGCATGAATATTTTAGCTTTTCAAAAGTTGTGGCTTCGATCTCATTTAACGTAATGCCGTACCTGAACACCTGCTCGCCGTCGACTGTATACTCACGCTGCTCCAACGGATATCTGTCAAGTTTTATAGTATCCGCGCCTCGTCTTATAACAAGGTCGACTTCTTTGTCGTCTCTGCGCTCGGCAAGCCCCATAAAGAGGATAAAATCATCGCGATAATATAATTTTTCGCCGTTTATCGACATTAGCGTATCGCCTATCATCAGCCCGTATTCACCCTGATTGGGGAACCCGTCAACAAGCTCGGTTATCGTCGTGTCGACGAAAGAATCAGCACTAAACGTCTGGGCGACGATGATAATGAACGCCACAATGAAATTCGCAGTTGCGCCAGCAGCCAGGATTACGACGCGCCGCCAACGTTTCTGCGCCGGGAACGCTCTGGGATCCTCCGTGTCGCCATCGTCTTCACCCATAGCGCAAAAACCTCCGAATGGAAGCGCTCGAAGTGTATACAGTGTCTCCTTGCCCTTTTTTTTCAGCAATTTCGGACCCATACCGATAGCAAATTCGTTTACACGGACACCCAGAAGCTTGGCGGCTGTAAAGTGCCCGGCTTCATGCACCGCTATGAGGGCACTAAAAGCTATTATTGCCATGAATATATACATTTGTAACTACCTTTTATCCTTTCGAAATCCGTCGCCGTACCTGGTGTGGACAAACTCTTTTGCGTTTTCTACAACCGCGATTATTTCCTCAAGTGACGGGTTTCCAATATTTCCAAATTTATCAAGCGCCTCGCAGATCGATTCGTATATGCCGTAAAAGCTCAGCTTCCTCGAAAGGAACAGCTCGACCGCCGCTTCGTCCGCGCCGTTTAGCGCCGCGCCAGCCGTGCCGCCCACGCTCGCGGCCTCTATCGCAACGTTAAGGCAAGGAAAAGCATCCATATCCGGTTGCTCGAATGTCAGTGTCGACAACCGCGTAAGATCAAGTTGCTCTACAAGCGATGGTAGTCGATCCGGATAGGTGAGCGCGAACTGGATCGGTAAGCGCATATCGGGCAGGGAAAGCTGCGCTGTTATTGAATTGTCTGCAAACTCTACCATCGAATGAACAATGCTCTCAGGGTGAACGACGACGCCTATCCTCTCCGGCATCACCGCAAAAAGATGCATAGCTTCAATTATTTCAAGGCCTTTGTTCATCAGTGTCGCGGAATCGACAGTTGTTTTAACGCCCATACTCCAGTTAGGATGCCGTAAAGCCATTTCGGGTGATACGTTTTGGAGCTGTAAACGGCTCATGCCGCGAAAAGGGCCTCCGGACGCAGTGAGGATCAGCTTTTTGACGCCGAGCCGCGCTTCGGCTCGCAGGCACTGGAATATCGCGGAATGCTCAGAGTCAACAGGGATGACCTCGGCGCCATATTCACGCGCGCTGCTCATAATATAATCGCCGGCGCATACAAGGATTTCTTTATTGGCGAGCGCTATACGCCTACCCAGTTTGATCGCCGCGAACGTGGGGAGAAGCCCCGCCGTTCCGGCTGTCGCTACTACGACCGTCCCGGCGCCTTCGACTGTCGCCGTCTCGATCAGACCGTCCACCCCGGAAACTACGCGTATGTCCAGATCGCGAACGCGCAACCTGAAGTCTTGTGCCGCTGACTCGTCAAAAGCCGCCGCGATGGCAGGACGGAACCTTCTAGCCTGCTCTTCCAGCAGCTTTGTATTTTTGCCCGCGCTTATTGCGAGTACGCGCAACCCCAGAAAATCGACCGCCTCAAGAGTCTGACGGCCGATGGAACCGGTTGAACCAAGCAAAGAAATGGCGCTTCGCATAATGCCTTACCCTCTTATCACAATTGCGGGCATAACCAACGTCAGTAGGTATATAGCGGGCGCGGTGAAAACCATACTGTCAAACCTGTCAAGCATCCCGCCGTGACCAGGCAATAAGCGCCCGTAGTCTTTAATATTATACTCGCGCTTTACGAGCGAGAAAGCGAGGTCGCCAAGCTCTGTGAACGCGCCCCCGACCAAGCCATATAGGATAAACGCCCAGAATATGACGCCATGGAACGTAGTAAAGACGAGAATGACCCCATATACGACCATCGAAACGACGCCCGCAGCCAGCCCGCCAATGAAGCCTTCAACAGTCTTTTTGGGACTTATGAGTGGGAAAGCCCTGCGTTTACCAAGAAACTTTCCGACAAAATAAGCGCCCGCGTCGGTTATAAACGCAGAAATCACCGGCAGCAGAACGAAAAGCCGGCCTTCGGGCATCGTCTTAAGAGCAACCAGGCTTGAGAGCATCAACGGGATAAGCGCGCCTCCGAACAACGAAATTACGATCCGGACAAAAGGTATCTGCTTTTTTGACCTGAAAACTATGATGGACTCAATAAATAAAAGGCTCATAAGCACTAAAACAACAGCTTGGAAAACCAAGTCGCCAACATCGAAGTAAGTCCCAATAGGGATAAGCGTAGCGGAGAAAGTGGAGTAAACGCAGATCCGTGTGTTCCCGTCGCCCATGATCGAGTTGTATAACTCGTACGCACAAATAGCGCACACTATTGAGACGAGCGCCGCAAAAATATATGAAGGAAGGAAAAAAAGGATGATAAAAAGAAATGGTATACAAACTGCCGCTACAATTATCCTTTCCTTCATTTCATAAACTCCACTTTCTCAGCCGGTTGCTAAATTTCCTTGATCTCGCTTTCTTTTTTCCTCGCGACTTTGTCTATTTCTTTGATATAATCGTCCGTCAGCTTTTGCAGGTCTTTTTCGGTATCGGCTAAATCGTCTTCGGTGATTTCCGATTTTTTCTTTTGCACTTTGAATTTCTCGACAGCGTCGCGCCTGATGTTTCTAATGGAAACTTTTGATTCCTCAGCGAACTTATTAACTTGCTTAATGAGTTCTTTTCGCCGTTCCTCGGTTGGCTGAGGGAATACAAGCCGTAGAAATCGACCGTCATTTTGCGGGTTGATGCCTAATTCGGAGGTAAGTATGGCTTTCTCAATACTCTTTAGGCTGGACGCGTCCCAAGGCTGGATCAAAAGCGTTCTGGGGTCTGGGGTGGAAACGGAGGCGATCTGGTTGATAGGGGTCGGCGCGCCGTAATAGTCGACGCGTATCTGCTCAAGGACGGAGGGGTTGGCCCGCCCGGCGCGAATGGTTGAATATTGGCTTTGAAGAACCTCGATTGTCTTTTTCATTTTGCCTTCATATTCGTCGTACACAAAAAAACCTCCAATCAAAATATATTTTACAAATTTGATATGTAAGCGGTGTATGGGCGGAACCCACCTTAGTATGGCCGGCTAGCCGACGCGCGTCCCGATCTTTTCGCCCAGTACGGCGCGCACGATGTTTTCAGGGTCATGCAGGGCAAAAAGAAGAACAGGGATATCGTTGTCCATCGACAGGGAAGTCGCGGTCGAATCCATTACCATGAGGTGTTGGGAAAGCATGTCGCTGTATGATATCGAATCGAGCTTTTTGGCGGTCGGATCGAGCTTCGGATCCGCCGTATATATTCCATCGACGTTTTTAGCCAGCAAAATCACTTCGGCGCCGATCTCGGCAGCCCTCAGAACAGCGGCGGTGTCAGTTGAAAAATAGGGATGCCCAGTCCCGCAGCCGAAAATAACGACTCGTCCTTTCTTTAGATGCATGTCCGCCCGTAAACGGATGTACGGCTCGGCGACAGCCGAAATCGAGAGCGCCGTCTGGACACGGACGGGGACGTTGATTTGCTCAAGTACGTCAGCCAGGGCAAGGCAGTTCATAACGGTTGCCATCATACCCATATGGTCGGCGCGTGTTCGCTCTATCTTGCCTTCGCCGTCTTTGACGCCACGCCAGAAATTTCCCCCGCCTAATACGATTCCAATTTCCACGCCAATATCTACGCATTTTTTTATCGAGTCGCAAACGTTTCTCATTACGCTAAAGTCGAGACCTGTCCTCTTTTCACCAGCAAGCGCCTCGCCGCTGATTTTAAGCAACACCCTTTTATATTTGGGATCCTTCCCTGACATATAAACACCCCTAGCATATTTTTTTGGACACCCAGCAGTATAATACATTTCGCACGAAATTGGAAGAGAAAAATATTGTCACCCATAGAACAATTGTAGTTGACAAATGGAACGCAATATGCAAAAATAGTTGACAAGAAGTGAAAGCTAAGTAAAATCGGTTCCTATGAGGTGATTACTGTGTCTGAAAGCGTAAAAGCCAAATTGCTAAAAGCGCTTATCGAAAGCGGCGGGAAACACATGTCCGGCGCGTTATTGGCGAGAGAACTGTCAATCAGCCGCAACGCCATATGGAAAGCGGCGGAATCATTGCGACGGGAAGGATATAGCATTTCCGCAGCGACAAAAAAAGGATACCGCCTTGACAACTCAAGCGGTAGCCTTTCAGAAGCTGGTATAACAGGTTATATTAAAACAACTGGAGTATTTACCGTTGAGACGCGCAAATCTGTAACCTCGACAAACACAATCCTTCGGGAAATGGCAGCAAAAGGGGCGCGTGAAGGTTACGTTCTTGCAGCGGAAGAGCAGACTGCCGGACGGGGACGGCAAGGCAGGGAATTCTATTCGCCGCCGGGCTGTGGAGCATATTTCAGTGCGCTTTTGCGCCCCCGATTAAAAGCGGGAGACGCTTCTCTCGTAACGTCAGCCGCTGCCGTTGCCGCAGCGCGGGCAATCGAGGAGATAACCGGCGTTAGCGTAGGGATAAAGTGGGTCAACGATCTTTATTACAAAGACAAAAAAGTTTGTGGGATTCTGACCGAAGCGAATTTTGACATGGAGAGCGGCTTGGCGGACAGCATCGTTATTGGAATTGGGATAAATATCACAAGACCTAAAAATGGGTTTGGGGCAGCATTGGACGATGTCGCTATCTCGCTGACCGAAGAAACTGAAGGAAAAGAAAACACGCAATGTCGGATTATCGCGGCTACGCTTGACAATTTCTGGAAATATTACAAAAATCTCCAGCTACGCGAATTTTTGCGTGAATACAGGCAGCGTTCGACAGTGCTTGGACGTGAGATATACATTTTGTCTGGTAAAGAAAAAAAAATCGCCAGCGCCATATCGATCGACGATGAATGTAGGCTGGTAGCGCGCTACGAAAACGGCGAGATAGTAACGCTCAACTCAGGGGAAGTGAGGGTCAGGAGCAGTCAATAGTACATAATGAATTATCTGACTCCTGACTCCTGAATTCTGGCACCGCACTTTAGCTGTGGGAAAAGCCCACTTTAGGAGATGTGCAAGATGAAATTGAACAAAATAGCATTCCCCATCAGGGATATGGCGGCGACGGCTATGCTGACCGCGATGATAAGCGTTGTAGCGCCGTTTTCGATCATGATCGGCCCGGTACCGCTGACATTTGCTACACTGATGGTTTATTTGACAGTTGGGACGTTGGGCTGGAAATACGGAACGCTATCTGTCGTGGTGTACATACTGCTGGGGGCGGTTGGACTACCTGTATTCTCTAACTTTGAAGGCGGATTTCATAAAATCGCCGGCGTTACTGGTGGATACATAGTGGGATACATCCCATGCGCTCTCGCGACTGGGCTTATTGCAAAAGCCTTTAAAAATAAAATCCAGGCGTATATTTGCGGCATGTTAATAGGGACCGCATTGCTGTATACTTGCGGTACGGCATGGTTCATGCTTCAGACCGGTAACACACTTCCCGCGTCGCTGGCGCTTTGCGTAACACCATTTTTAATCGGGGACGCAATAAAAATCATAATTGCTTGCGTAATAGCGCCTCGCTTAGAAACCGCCGTCAAGCGCCGGTCACCGACTGGATCGCCTTAGGCAGCATAGCTATTATATCGCTTGCCGTTACGGAATACTCGCCATATTCAGCGGCGCACATATCGCCCGCGAGTCCATGGAGATATACTGCTGTATAAACCGCGTCTTCAATCGGGAATTTTTGCCCGACAAGCGACGCTATCATACCAGAAAGGACATCGCCTGCGCCGCCTTTAGCCATCGCGGGGTTGCCGGAAGTGTTGATAAACGCGGCGCCATCGGGCAGCGCGGTTATTGTGCTATGACCTTTCAGAACAAGGATGCATCTGTGTTTCATCGCGAACATGCGCGCTTCGCGGAGCCGGTCGCCACACCCGAGATTACCGCCAAGCCGGGCAAATTCGCCACCGTGTGGCGTAAGCACCAGTTGACCTGCTGCCTGGTCAAGAACTTCAATATGCCCGGATATCGCGTTTATGCCGTCAGCATCCAATATGATCGGCGTCTTGACTATCCGTATAGCGGACAGCACCATCTCTGTTATATCCAGCGAACAACCGAGCCCGGGGCCGATAAGGCATACATCGCATTCGTCGGCGCGGCGCAATATTTCGCCGGAAGCATTGGCCGAAAGGCGCCCATGTTTATCGTCAGGCAGGCCAAACGGCATCTCCTCGTCGAGTTTCGTCGCAAGAATGTCGTATATGGTTTTTGGAGCACCCAAAAACACAAGTCCCGCGCCCATCCTCGACGCTGCGCGAGCGGACAGCGCGGGCGCCCCTGTATATCCGACGCTCCCCGCGACGATAAGGCAGCGCCCATAATTGCCCTTATGCGTATCCGGCCGCCTATGCGGCAGACTGACGTCGTCCCGGGTCACAGCATGGACATAAGACACCGCGCCTTCGACGATTTCAGGCGGGATGCCTATTTCGCGAACGCGAATCTCGCCACATTGAATGCAGCCTGGTTCAATAAAATGGCCTTGCTTGGCTAGTGAAAAAGTAACAGTCGTATCAGCTTTGACAGCCCCACCCATGATCGTGCCAGTATCAGCGTTGACGCCGCTCGGCATATCGGCGGCGACCACATACGTACCGGAAGCATTGATAAGCTCCGACGCGCGCAAAGCGTCCCCTTGTAAATCAGAGTTTAGGCCGATACCTGTTATTGCGTCGATAATTACTCCGCAAATGCCAAGGTATTCTTCGAGATCGGCTGAATCGGAAAAAGGCTCCAAGGAACCGTCGAGCGAGTCGAACAGTCTAAGCATTTGCTTTGAGCCAGAAGTTAGGTTTTCTTCATTTCCAATGAGAAAAGCGCGGACAGGGACGCCTTTATCTTTGAGGTAAGCTGCTGCGCCGATACCATCTCCGCCATTGTTGCCCGTTCCGCAAAATACGGCGGCGCAGCTATCTAACGACAAATGTTCCATTGCGGCTTCAGCAATGTGTTTGGCGGCGTTAGACATCAATACGGTCCCAGCAATGCCTAAATCTTCAATAGCATATTTATCCATCTCGCGCATTTGTGTGGAGTTAGTGAGTTTCATAGAAAACCAACCCTTTCATATCTTGTGGAACTGACCCTTATTCCATTATATTTCACTGCGTATCATTCGTCAAACTAATTGCGTAAATAATAGCAAAGAGTGTTGCAATACAGGGTGAAATGTGCTAACGTGGGTTTCCACAACTCAATCTACGGAGGAGATCGTATGAAAGAAAGACTTGAACAGCTTAAGGAAGAAGCCATAAGCGCGCTAAATACAGTTACAAGCGGGCAAATGCTCGAATTACTCCGGGTAAAATACCTTGGCAAGAAAGGCGAGCTAACTGCTATTCTAAAACAAATGGGATCGCTGCCCGCTGAACAAAGACCTACCGTAGGACAGATCGCTAACCGCGTACGCACCATCATAGACGAAGCGATAGCAAAGAAATCGTCGGAATTAGAAGAAATGAGCATGGCCAATAGGCTCGAATCCGAAGCTTTGGATGTCACCATTCCGGGTGGAGAATTCCAGTTTGGCCACCGCCACCCGATGACGATAGTGCTTGATGAAGCGAAAGATATATTCATTGGAATGGGGTTCGACATCGCTGAAGGCCCGGAAGTAGAACTGTCATACTACGATTTCGACAAATTAAATATACCCATCACACACCCAGCTCGTGAATGGACGGATACGTTCTACACCACGCAAGACGAGTCGGTACACCTGCGCTGCCAGACGTCGCCCGTTCAGGTTCGCGTCATGGAAAAGAAAAGGCCGCCGATACGCGTAATATCGCCGGGACGAGTCTATCGAAAAGACGAAGTCGACGCCTCGCACTCTCCGATGTTTCACCAGATAGAAGGGTTAGTCGTAGACAGGGGCGTGACGATGGGCGACCTGAAAGGAACGCTGAACCTACTCGTATCGAGACTTTACGGTGAGAACACAAAAACACGCTTCCGCCCCCACCATTTCCCGTTTACAGAACCGTCATGCGAAGTGGACGTGCAGTGCGTCGTCTGCGGCGGAAGCGGATGCCGCACTTGTAAGCAAAGCGGATGGATAGAACTGCTCGGCGCGGGCGTCGTTCATCCTAAAGTGCTTGCCGGCTGCGGGATAGACCCGGACGAGTATTCAGGGTTCGCGTTTGGAATTGGGCTCGAACGCATGACGATGCTCCGTTATGGAATAGACGATATGCGTCTGCTCTTCGAAAATGATATGAGATTCCTAAACCAGTTTTAATAGTGAAAGGAACAGACATATAATGAAAATCTCCAGAGAATGGTTGTCCGATTATACAGATATAAAAGCTTCCTCGCGGGAATATGACGAGGCGATGACAATGTCGGGCTCTAAAGTTGAAGCTACATATGAGCCGTCAGAAGAAATTAAAAACGTCGTTGCCGGATGTGTTGAATCTATTGAGCGGCATCCGGACTCCGACCACCTGTGGGTTTGCCAGGTCGACGTCGGGCGGGATACGCCGGTGCTGATAGTGACTGGGGCGCAAAACGTCACAGCAGGGGATATGGTCCCGGTCGCTCTCCACAAGTCGCGTCTGCCGGGTGGCGTTAAAATTGAAAAAGGCAAGATCCGCGGCGTCAAATCTGAAGGGATGCTCTGCTCGCTACGGGAGCTAGAGCTCGATACGCATGATTTCCCGTACGCGGTGGAAGACGGCATATTCATTATGCGCGAAGAATGCTCTCCCGGCGACGATATCAGGCCGATAATCGGCGCGGACGACAGCATCGTCGAGTTTGAGATAACCAGCAACAGACCCGATTGCCTGTCAGTCGTCGGAATCGCACGCGAAAGCGCGGTCACATTCGGCGCGGAGCTGAAAACGCGAATTCCGCAAGTCAAAGGCGCCGGCGGCGATATCAATAAACTGATATCGATAGAGATAGCGGATCCGGAACTCTGTCCGCGCTATACCGCAAGGGTTGTAAAAAACATTAAAATCGAACATTCTCCGAAATGGATGCGCCGTCGGCTCCGCGCTTCCGGAGTACGGCCAATAAACAATATTGTAGATATAACAAACTATGTTATGCTCGAATATGGCCAACCGATGCACGCGTTCGACTACGCATGTCTCGACGGTGGCAAAATAGTAGTCCGTACGGCCAGGAAGGGCGAGGTTATAAACACGCTGGATGGAACGCCACGCTCGCTGACGCCGGGAATGCTCGTCATCGCCGACTCGGAAAAACCTGTCGCTGTAGCGGGTGTAATGGGCGGGGAAAACAGCGAAATCACCGAGCAAACGCGGTATGTCGTGTTTGAGTCAGCTAACTTCAATGGTGTTTCCGTTAGAAAAACGGCTGCCGCGCTCAGTATGCGTACTGACTCTTCCAGCCGTTTCGAAAAGGGGCTGGATATCGAAAACACGGTTCCCGCCGTCCAACGGGCGTGCGAACTTGTGGAACTTTTGGGCGCGGGTGAGGTTGTAGACGGAATAATAGACGTCCGGGCGAAGGAATCCCTGCCTGTCACGCTTGCCCTCGAACCGGAACGGATAAACGGGCTGCTTGGAACTGAGATCGACAAATCATTCATGGTTGATACGCTTAAGAAGCTTGGGTTCCAAGTCAGCGATGCTGGCGACGGAAGCGCCGTTGTTACTGTTCCGTCATGGCGGGGAGATATTGAGCATTATTCAGACCTAGCGGAGGAAATAGCGCGTTTCTACGGGTATAATGTGATAGAGCCGACGCTTCACAGCAGTTCGACAATAGGTGCGTTTACCGCTCGGCAGAAGGCGGAACGCCAGATAGGACAAATATGCAGGGCGATGGGCTATTCGGAGATATGCACATATTCCTTCATCGGTCAAACTGACTATGATAAAATCAATCTGCCGGAAGATTCGCCGACGCGTGGAGGCGTCGCGATACTAAACCCCCTCGGAGAGGATACGAACATCATGCGAACGACTTCGCTGCCTTCAATGCTAGGCGCGCTGGCGAAAAACTGGAGCAGCAGAAACCAGGATACAAAGCTGTACGAAATAGCCACAATCTATCGTTCAATTGGCGAAACCTTACCGGACGAACGCCCAATAATAACGCTCGGCGCTTACGGCGACATAGACTTCTTCACGATAAAAGGCGTGTGCGAAACGATCCTGCGCGAAACGCGAGTAAGGGACGTAAAGTTCTTGGCGGAACACGGAAACCCGTCGTACCACCCGGGGCGCGCGGCGGCAGTATATTCCGGCGATACGAAAATTGGCACAGTCGGGCAGATTCACCCGGAGGTTACAAAAAACTACGGCTTATGCGAAACTTACGCCGCGCAACTGGACTTCCTCCTTATGCTTCAACTCGCCGCGAAAGAAGACGCGTACGCGCCACTGCCTCGCTTCCCATCCATAACTAGGGATATTGCCATAGTATGTCTGCAAAGCGCAACAGTCGCGGAACTGGCGGAATGCATCCGCGATTCAGGCGGCGGATTGCTGAGGGAAGCAAAGCTGTTTGACATATACACCGGAAATCAAGTGCCGACAGGGAAGAAGAGTGTCGCGTTTTCGCTGACGCTCCGCTCCGACGACCAGACGCTGACCGACGAGCATGCCGACAGGGTTGTAACTGAGGTTTTGTCGGCTCTAGCCGAGAAATTCAGCGCGACGGTTCGATAGATATACTCGCGGGCAAATACTTTCAACCGCGAGTATATAAATTGCAACTGGGTGCAATAGCATTGAGTGGGTGAACTCAGTGGCAGTTATCTGTCGAAATCCACTCTCACATTTCCGCTTGAAGTTCTGATGCTAAGCGTGTTTATTGCGGCGCTATTTATATTTCTTGCCGGGGAACCTATACGATTCTCTCCGAAGCGTATAAAGCCTGAACCGGTTGATATGTCGTATGAGAAATCGCTCGCGGTGCCGCTAAGTCGCATTGTAATATCACCCGAACCGGCGGTGGCTGACGTTGTGCCGTGAGGATCGCCTGTGATTTTAATATCCCCGCTGGCAGCTTGCGCCGTTAAGGACTTCCAAGAGGCTGTGTTGATATCAATACGGCCTGAACTTACCATAACTCGCATTTCCATATCCGCGCTCGTTTCGCCAAGTATTGTAATATCACCTGATTTGGTTTCCACATCCACAGCGCCGCAACCGGAAGCGTCTGCCTTAATAGACCCGGATATCGAGCTGAGTGTTAAGGATGCGTTGTCGCCTGCGCCGCTAAACGTTATGTCACCCGAAGTGGCGTGCGCCACCACAGATTGATAGTATGGCGTGTTGATCCTGACTAAACCCGAGGACGTATTGATTCCGATCCTGTCCGCCGATATTCCCTGTAGCGAAATATCCCCGCTACCTGCGGTCAGATCGACAGATTGCAGTTTGTTGGAACTAAATCCCGAAGCGCTCGAAGCGTTGCTGCTGGGGCAATAAACTTTGATGTAACTCGATTGATGGAATCCGAAATTCAAAAATGAAAAAATGTTGTCTGCTTTTGACGCGTCAATAGTTAACTTTCCGCCTGTAACACCCCACTGGGGCTCATCTTCATGTTCAGGCAACCGCATCTCCAGCCCATAGTGATCGGATTGCACTATTTCAATATTCGCGGACCTAACCTTTACCTCAACAATATCGAAGGGAGGCAGATTCGATTCTTCAATCGTATAGTATGTGCCCGCTGAAGAGAATTGTAACCTTCCGCTGTTGATATACGCATATCCCCCTCGCGCTCCAAGGGTGAATCCCAGTACCATTAAAGCCACGCCAGCCGCGATCATAGTCAGCGCGATTTTCCACCAAACCTTTAGTATTCTTTTCATTTCTTTACCCTCCTCATTATGACGTTGCCGACGAATCTTGATATTGAGCTAAATCCCGATTTTGATATTGTTACAGTCAGTTTCATAAACATTATGCCAAGACCAAGTACGACAAGTGTAGAACCGAGCATCATCAGCGCGAGGGGCACATTCTGGAACAGCGCTATGAGACTGACAACAACTCCAGCCGCGCCGCCGACAACCAGCCCGAAGGCTGTCGCGCCGAAGGCGACGGCCAAGCTAAATATTACCGCCAGCAGTGCAATGGCTACCACTGCTACCGCGATCGCGAGCGGCAATCCGATAGGTACGGCGAAAATCGCCAAGATCACCGTCCACGCTATCGGCAGAGTAAACTTCCGCTCCCGCTCTGGCTCCGTATCATCAGGAGTTCGGGTGTCGGAAACAGCGTATTCGGCGAATATATTAGCCGCAACCTCAGCAGGGGACCCCAAGTGTTCTATTGCTTTGGCTTCATCCTCGCCGGCATCGTCAAGATAGCCGCTATAGTATTCGATCGCGTCGTTCCTCTCGTTTTCCGGTAGTGCGCTTAAACGGCGCTCAAGCTGGGACAGAAATTCATTTTTCGTCATTACCGCTACCTCCCAAAATCGAATCAATCCGTTGTTTAAACAAGTTCCATTCCTCCAAACACGCTTGGTATTTTTGAAATCCGCGTTCAGTGATCCTGTAGTATCTCCTGTTTCGCCCGCTGTGCGGTTCATCGTAGGTGGTTAGGCATTCGTCAGATTGCAAGCGGCGCATAACCGGGTATAGCGTAGACTCAGACACATCCAGCGTATCACGGACGCTTTGTGTCAGGCTATAGCCGTACGCGTCGTTGCTTACCAATAGCGCCAGTACGCATGCGTCCAGCAATGTTCCTGTGACTTGTATCGACATGTTATCACTCCTGAGATATAATATTACAGCTGCGGCTATATTATAGATCGTATAATATTGGGCTGTCAATAGGATTAATGAAATTTTAATGTTTTGGTGATTTCGATCACCAAGCGCTTTAATTATATGTTCCCCATAGCGAAAGGGCTTGTTGCCGTCCGCGTCATTTCTGACGAGCCTGATCGTGCGTATCGCGCTTTACTCGCGCAGGAATTACGGTACTGCATTAAACATCAAGATGCCATAAAACACTTGGCGGAACGTACATATAAACGTGTGCTTTTAGGAAAAGACTTGGGGTTCGTTGCGAATAGCTGCGATTTCCGGATGTTGGAGCAAAAATGTTGCGAATATGTTGCCATGGAATAAGAAGACAAACGAAAGAACAGCCGCCGAGGGGATGAACCATTGTGTTCTCGTGTCATCCGAATAAACCTAATTTAATAGCATTGGAAAGAGGATTACTCATCGTTTTTGCCAATAATTTCTCAAAATGCAAAAACGTAATATATTCTTCAAGATATGCTTTGTAGCTGCCGATGTAGAAAACCCAATATTCCTCACAATGGCAACCTAAAACACTGAAAGCCAATGAATCTTTGTAGATAAAAGGTAGTTGTTTCTCGCGTTCTTTATCACTGAATATCTCTTTGAACTCATCAATATCCTGCGCAATAGGTATGCCGTCGGATGTCATGCCTGTATGTTTGTGCAGGTCCTCATCTACTTTTCTTTAATTCTATCTGCTATCTAATTTAAGACAGCAACACCTGTTTAAATAAGATGGGATTATATAGTAGTCCTTGTACATAGTGCGAGAGGGGAACCGTATCCGCCATTAGGGCGTTTAAACCCAACAAGGTGGCGAAAAAAACATCATCTTCTATTTTTTGCTCAAACATATCCCAAATGTATTTTGGCAAAAGCCTTTGGCAACGACGGACAATTGCTGCCATTCGAGTAAACTTTTTATCTATAGATTCTTCGATTACAAAGGCTTGCTGGTATTTTTGCGCGACGCCTTCTTTGTTAGTGTCAACAAACTTGCGTATACCCTTCAGGTTTAGCTCTATTCCAGGCGCGAGGACGTCGCCCGCTTCGTAGAACACAAGATCTTCAGGGTCATATATATCCCATTGCTCATTTCGTTTTTCAATCTGTTTAGTTAATTCATCAAAAATGTCCAGTTCTTCAGATATAGACGTATTCTTTGGAGCGGCTTCTTTGATGGCTTTTCTTAAAAGCGCGTTAACATCATGTGTAGCGTCTCCAATATCTCTATAAGCGAGGGTTATGTCGCGTATGCCTCGCTCCAGTGGAATAAAGCGCTTCGCTGCGCTGTTATGCGGTATAACGCCGCCTAATAACGCAAATGTCTTGCCCATGCTGGTTTCAATTGTCTCAGGTGTTTCAATATCAGAATCATGGGACAAGGTTGCGACCGGGTTATCGATGTTTTTTTCCAGCTCAAATACTCTTGACAAAGCAAGCGCCTTGGCAAATTCTTCCGGCGATAGCTTGTCGGCGCACACTTTTGTTAGTAGCTTCAAGTTATCGGTCATATTAAAATATTCTCTGAATAAGTCGCTCGAACCTATTGTATTTGGATTGTAAAAAGAAATCCGTTTTTTCCAATATTCGGCAAATTCCTCTTCTGAAAAGTGCCATTGCAAAAATTGGTACATGGCTTCATCATGGACATTAAATGTAAGATCCATAAAGGACTCAAGAAGGTTTTCCCTTGGTACAAACGCTTGAAGACGCTTGATTAGCTTTGCGTTATCCATGACACATGGAATAGATATGGGTTTATCTAATACTGTGTTGACCCATTTTATCGCGGCGATAATTTGTCCGCGTGTTATATCCCCGTGTATAGTGAAAGCCTTACCCAACCGGTCTTCAAGCAACAAACCAATTCCCAAAAGATACAAATGATGCGGATACCCTTGCGTTTTACACCCCAAGGCTGTATCATTATAGTCGTGGTATTTTTCTAATTCCTTAATATCATATAGTCTGCCGATTAACGCATCATGACAGCGTAGGACGTTTGAATCCGGCTGGATAGTTTTCCTGGTATGCCAGTCTATTTTGAAGTAGCAATTCAAATCCCTATATAAATACTGCCTTTCCGCGCTTATGCAACCAGAGTATGTTCCATAAATACCAACGCCAGTATCTCCATTAATATCTCTTTCTTTGGATTTTTCAGCGTAGGCCCATGTCAAATTATACTTTGCATACTTTTCTTTGTCATAAATTATGTCAAGAAAATCATAAGCGTCCACCAAACGCAATGCTTCCTCATAAGCTTGTTCCCACTGTTTTGGAGTAACATCCTGCGGCAACAGTTCCGCCACAATAATAATTCCCATCTATGCTTCCTTTCTTCGTTCCGCGTTCCCACTCTCGGAGTCAAATATCCGTCACAGGTATTGAAAATTCAGGTTTCCAGTTTACATATGTCTCTCTTCAAAGCTTTACTTTTAAGGATCCAGATAGCAATCCGGTGACCGTATTTACTTCAAAGGTAAATATCTTTTGTGACGCGCATGTATTTGACGTCACGATTTCCCTAAGTAATGCTTCTGCTAAAAACATGCGCTCTCTCATCTCTGTGACACATTGCCCCCTACGTTTCAGGTTACCTGGATTTACTTTCCAATTATACTTGAGCTATCTTGAAATGTCAACAGTTATTTCCAATTTTATTGAAAATGTAGTTCTCTGTTGATATAATCCAAGTGAATTGAGGGGAATTGCAAATGAACCGCATCAAGGAGTTACGCAAGCAAAAAAAAATAACTCAAAAAGAGTTGGCAAAACATCTACAGATTGCAGACAGCACACTATCCTACTGGGAAATGGGGAAATACGAGCCTGATAATGAGTCTCTGAAAAAGCTGTCGAAATTCTTTCTTGTACCAATAGATTACATTCTTTGTGGCGACTTTTTAGAATGGAAAATAGCAAGTGACGGGATACTTTATGCAGATATCGGCAACCCTTTTTCCGCTGGCGCGGCTGCATCAGTCGGTGAAGTGGGAATGGTATATAGCACAAATCCTGTTGAGGAAGATACCATTAACCTTACGGCAGACGGCATGCAATGGAATGAGTCTGATAATCCGCCAACCCCGGACGCGACAAAAGCGACCGATACCTCCAATACCCCCAATAACCTCAGAAATTCACAGGCAGCTTTCAACCGCAGTGAGTTCGAAGGATTAACACAGGATGAAATTGACAAGCTAGCTGAATACGCTGAATTTCTAAAAGCGCAAAGGATGAAAAGAAAAACTGGCAATTGATACCGGATTAATGTTACTATTTCAGACAGCATCCAAAAACACAGGATATACAGCCAACGCACTAGTACATTGGTGAAAACTTGTAATATTAGCCAAACTTGTGTGCGGAGCTTGTAACCATTGCGAGTTTCCAGATACCCCTTGAACAGTAGCACCTCCGTAATCGATTACCCAGCCTGTCCACCAGAATCATATTGCGCGTTTGCGGACAATGTGGTATCATCGGAATATCAAGGCAGTGCGACCCGCTTTGCGGCGGCTATTTTGCGGAAGGGGCAATCATATTGGATA
>WRNV01000009.1 GCA_009776445.1 Oscillospiraceae bacterium
CCCGCCGCTACGGCAGGCTGCTGCCGATAGGCTGCGGGCTGACTGTGGGGTCGACTACTCGGCGGAGCAAATTGTCGTCGCTAGCGGCGCAAAACATAGCATATACATAGCGCTCAAGGCTCTGCTAGACCCCGGTGACGAGGTGCTGCTCCCCATGCCGTGCTGGGTTACGTACGCTGAGGCGATAAAAATGGCAGGTGGCGTCCCGGTAGCCGTCCCCGCAAGTGAAGCATTGGGTTTCAAAATTACTCAGGGACAGCTTGAAGCAGAAGTGTCGGACAAAACGAAGCTGTTTATCATAAACAATCCGTCAAATCCGACCGGGATGCTCTACAGCGCGGATGAACTGCGAGCGTTGGCGGACGTTTGCGTCAAGTATGATATATATGTACTGTCCGACGAGGTATACTACCGCTTCGTTTACGACGGAAGGGAATTCACCTGTTTCGCGGCGCTGGGCGCGGATGCCCTGGAACGCACGATAATCGTAAACGGGGTATCAAAGCTATATGCGATGACCGGATGGCGCATCGGCTATACCGCGTCTAACACGCATCTCGCGGAAGTGATGGGTAATTATCTAAGTCATTCCACTAGCGCGCCGAGCACAATATCACAGATCGCCGCGATGGAGGCGCTCAGAGGCCCGCAGGATAGTATTGCCGAGATGCGCGAAGTGTTTGAGAAGAGGCGCAACTACATTGTAGATCGCGTCAACGCTATCGATGGTGTTAGTTGCCGCAAACCGGAAGGCGCGTTTTATGTGTTGCTAAATATCGAAAAACAGATTGGTAGAACGCTTGGCGGGAGAGTAATCAACAACAGCGATGATTTTTCCCTGGCGTTTCTGGAGCGTGGGCATGTCGCGGTAGTGCCGTGCTCAGGGTTCGGATGCGAGGGTTTTGTCCGAATGACTTACGCCGCTTCTATGGATACGATAAAGGAAGGTATGGATCGTCTGGAAAAATTCTTAAATTGCTAGTGCGGGCTTTGCCAACAACCCAATGTTCGGAGTCAGAATTCTGAATTCAGAATACGCGCCAAACGAGAGGATTTTTCAGTTTTTTCTTTGCTTCAATAATTCATAAAGCATTAAGGAGCTATGATTCAATGGATTTCACAGCTCCTATGGCGGGTTTTACACGTTTGCGCGTAATGGTTTTGGAAGTATAGCCGCCTACCCGCAAGCGGAAACTCCCGTTGTCGAGTCGCGGATTACTGATGCCTAGGGCTTTTTTTGACTGATTTTATAGCTAAGGTCATCGCGGTCATAAAATCGATCTTATTTTGCGGATCAAAGTCTTTCAGTTGCGCATACAACGCGCCTTTATCTGTAACTATATATTTTGGCGCAAGGTTGTTGAGCATTATTGCCATGACATCCATCCGGCAAATTTCGCATTGACAAATGTTTGCTTCTTTGTACCATCTGTCCACATAAAGTTTGACCGCTTCTTCAGTGTAGTTCCTAAGTTGCAGTTCTCCCATGATAATACCCCCAATTTACAGTATGCGCTTTACATGACGTTATTATAGTATTTTTTTCTACGTTTGTACAGTGACACTTTGTCTGTTACACTTCAGAGGGTATCCAAAAACGCAGGTTGGTTACAGGCAACGCACTGGTACAGTGGTGAAAACTAGTAATAATGGCCAAAACTTGTGTGCGGAGCCTGTAACCATTGCGAGTTTTTTGGATACCCTATGAAGTATAATACTTTGTCATATCATTGAAACACAAACAAGCAAAGAGTGGGTTGATTTTCAAACTGCCGCATGATATACTCGTGATAATGGTAAATTCATGAATCGATTGAGATGTTCGGGGCGTTATCCCATTGCTAACCGTAGTTGGCGGTTTTGTGGATTTGTAGAACCAGGAAGCAATTCCGCCTTTTCGGCAAGCGCGTGATTCTCATCGATAAAGGGGTTAAACGTAAAAAATTGTAAAAAATATGAAGGAGATCAGAGTAATATGAATAGAAAGATTGTTTATCTAATACTTTCAGCGGCAATACTGTTTACCTCAGTTTTCGTTCCGACCTCCGTATCCCTCGCTTCCAGCGTTGTTCAGGCCTATACGCCCGTTGCGGGAGGTTCGGCGCATACAATAGCGCTGAAAAATGATGGGACGATCTGGACATGGGGAACGAATAGGCGGATGCAGCTTGGATGGGACAGCGGTACCGAAGGATGGCCGACGCCTACCCAAGTAGACGAAAACATATCGACTATTTCAGTAGCCGCCGGGATCGATTTTTCCATTGCACTTTGGTATGACGGGAATGTTTATGTGTTGGGCACAGGGGGGAATTCCCCAGTTTATTTGGTGCCTCGATTGACGGGAATTGTCGCCGTAGCCGCTGGACAAAACGACGGCTTGGCATTGGATAGAGACGGCAAAGTGTGGCAATGGACAATTGGCGAAACACCCCGCGAAGTTCAAAGACTAAATAACATAGCGGCAATTGCGGCAGGAGGAAGCCACTTTTTCGCATTGACGTTTTCAGGAGAAGTTTGGGCCTGGGGGGATAACTGGAACGGTCAATTAGGCGACGGAACTTTTACCAACGCCGAACAGCCAAAGAGAATCGACAGTTTAGCGAATATAATCTATATCACGGCGGGGAATACACATTCGCTAGCCGTGGCTAACGACGGTTCCGTATATTCATGGGGTAACAACGATAATGGCCAACTTGGCGACGGGACGAAAGAGACGCGCAATTCTCCGATCAAGATCGAGGGCATAACGAACGCTGCCCAAGTTTCAGCGAGTGCCAATTCGTCGATGGTGCTGACAGATGACAATAAGATATACACCTGGGGCAACGGGGAATATGGAGAGCTTGGCGACGGCAGCATCTCTTCTGAGTTCACGCCAAAAGAGATCGAAATTGAGGGTAAACCCATATTCATAGCTTCCGGCTTGAACCATAATTTCTATGTGACGGATAATGGCGATCTGTACGCGTGGGGAAGGAACAATTCGAACCAATTGGGTATTGATTCTGAAAGAAACATAAACCAAAACCAGCCGGTAAAAGTGGCGGAAGGTTTATCAGTTGCCGAAAATGGTGCAAAGCTGTATGATATTTATACAAATCCATTGAATGGTGTCAGCAATTGGGCGAAAAATGAACTACCAAATCTATACAAGATGAATGTACTACCGCCGATGATGTGGGGAAGGTACCAGGAAAATGTCACCAGGGCAGAATTTGCCGGTTTGCTTGTAAATACTTACGAAGCGATACAGAAAAAAAATATAACGATCCCAAATTACACGAATTTTACTGATATTGAAAATCATGTGTATGAAACCGAGATAAGAAAAGCGTTTGAAATTGAGCTGGTGTTGGGGGTGTCCGATACAAGCTTTAACCCGCAGGGTAGGATAACCCGGCAAGAAGCCGCAAAGATGATCTGTACTTTCGTAGCTATTATGGAGGATTTTCCACCACCTTCAGATGTAACCAGCCTTGCGTATTATAACGACGCAAACAAGATAGCCCAATGGGCCGTCCCGTTCGTGGCGTTTGCCCATGATAATGACATTATGCAGGGAAAAGAAAACGGTCTTTTTGACCCCCTGAGCAACCTAACATGTGAGCAGACCCTTGCTATGCTTTACAGAACAATTATTAATCCTAAGTATAACTGGGTTAGCCAAGATTAGAAATAGGATCTAGGGACAAAAGTTACGTCGCTATCTTAAAATCGCCTCTTTCAGCCCGTTTAACGCGTTTTCTGGTAAATACACAGCAAGTATTCACTCTTTAACCTGTAAACGGACGAGAACAATCGGCACAAAGCCGAGACGCTACTTTTGTCCCGTAAGCCCTAGCGGATAGTTCCGCTGTGGCTGTGGTTTCGCCGACACTCTTGCTGAGATTTCGGATTGGGGGTTGGTCAGAATGCCTGATCAACATGAGATATTTTGCCCGTGGAGTGGATGGACTCAAGTCAAGCTGATAGGTAAGGGTACTTATGGAAGCGTCTATCTGTTTAAACGGGAGGAATACGGAAATACATATTTTTGCGCAGTTAAACATATAACGATCCCAACGTACCTGAATCAGGCAAACGTCCTTTTCGCCGAGGGCTTGGCGACTGATGCCGCTACGCTGGAGGCTTACTTCGCTCAATTGTTGGAATCATTCATGAGCGAGGTTAAGATAAACGTTGAATTACGCGGGCATACTAATTTTGTAGCTTATGACGACCACCAGATTATTCCCCGCAAGGACAGGCCAGGATATGACATTTATATAAAAATGGAATATCTTACAAATCTGAATACATATATGCAACAGCACCCGTTGACATTGTCAGATGTGTTGCGCCTTGGCGAAGATATTTGTTCTGCGATGTCCGTTTTACAAAAGAGAAATCTTATTCATCGGGATATAAAACCTGAGAATATTTTTATCAATAAAGACGGGAATTTTAAACTTGGCGATTTTGGAATAGCAAGATCGCTGGACGAAGCAGTTACGAGAATGTCGGTGAGGGGGACGCTATTGTTTATGGCGCCTGAACTCGCGCGCCATGAAAAGAGCGATTTTCGCGTAGACGTATACTCTCTAGGGTTAGTTCTATTCAGATTGCTCAATGGAAACCGCGCGCCTTTTCTGCCTCCTCTTCCCGCGCCTGTGACACATTTGGAATACAACCAGGCGCAGGAGATGAGAATGAGCGGGGAGCCAATACCGGCTCCAGCGCATGCAGGCGAGGAACTATCCACAATTATCTTAAAAGCTTGCGCCTATGAAGTGAGCCAACGGTGGGCGGACGCCGAACAGATGAAAGATAGAATTCAGGAATATAGTTCCTTGCTGTCCGATTCTGAAAAACAGGTAATAGTATTCCGGTTTAACGCCAATGTAAAGGAACCGATGATCTTTGCTGATCCAGTTGGCATGGATATACAGGATGTTTCTATCGAGGATGTCTCAAATTCACCTGCAATGAACCAAAGCGCCCACAACATAAAAAAACAATTGCAGCCGCTGAAGTTTATAGGGAAAGCAATTAAAGACCACATGCGGCTAGTCGTGGCGATTTCAGCCGCTTGTCTCGCGGTTGCGCTCCTGGTGATCCTTTTGCGTTTCCCTATCGATTTGAGCAGTCTGATACCAGATAGGGGAAATCCTACAATTTCCAATATTACGCCACCAGCACAGCAGGGTGGGGAAATCTCTGTGACGCCAACGGATGACCCGCATAACGGCGCTACTCCGTCGCCTTCACCAACACCTCACATTTCTATGGATCCCGTTATATCTGTTACTCCACCCACGCCGCCGCCAATACCATCACTGTCGCCAACGCCCCCACTGCCGACGCCTGTTCGTTTCTCTGACCAGGTTGTCGAAACAGCGATCCGGCAGGAGATGAAAAAAATCACTGGTGAGATTTATCCGGTGGAGTTAAGTAGGGTTGCTGAACTGAAAATCGAGAAGGGGACAATAAATTCGCTTCAAGATTTAACAATGCTGACTAAACTGAAAGTCCTAGACATCAACAATATAGTGATAGCCGACCCTACGCCTCTGAGCCAACTGATCAGCTTGGAAGACCTAAATTTGTCGGGATGCCGCTTGGACGACGCTTCCTTTGTCGCGGGATTAGTTAATCTTGTCAAACTTGACGTCGGCAATAATAATCTAACCAGAATTGCCTTTGTGGGCAGATTGACTAAACTTCGCGAGTTGGATATTAGCTATAATCGAGTTTCTGACCTAGAGCCTCTGAGATATCTGATGTCGCTTAAAGTTTTGGTTGTATTCGATAATCCTATAACCGACTGGTCGCCAGTTGAACACGTTGAGGTTGTAACACCACCACCACCAATACAAACACCTACGCCGCAACCGCCGACACCGAGGCCCACACCAACGCCTACAAGACCTACCCCTACGCCTACGCCGAGGTTGACACCTACGCCGACACCGAGACAGACGCCTACACCGACACCGAAGTTGTCGCCGTCACCGAGACCGTCACCAACACCAACACCAACACCAACACCTACGCCAACTCCCACGCCAACTCCAACTCCAACTCCAACAGATAAACGTGTTACAGGTGTGGCGTTGGATCGTCATAGCGCTTCGTTGGATATTGGCGGGAGCGTCACGTTGACTGCCACAGTATCGCCTCCTGACGCCACAAATAAGACGTTGTCATGGAGCAGTTCGGACAGTAATATCGCCAGGGTCGATGGCAGCGGGAACGTTAGGGCAGTTAGTCCCGGCACTGCGTCCATTACGGTTTCATGCGGCGGATTTACGGATAAGTGTAGCATTTCAGTGAACTGACGCGGCTTGCAGAAACCCTATTCACTAGCAGTCCGATCAACCTATTAAATCACAAGCGACCAGTGTCAGTAAACGCAACTTTCGTTTACCAATCACTGGTCGCTACTTGCTATTTTATTACGCTGACGGCTTAACCGATCAGGATATGACTGGACTAGTTGAAGCGCTGGTTTATTGCGGGCCGAAATCATCGTATTCGCTGTAGTCGTTATTATCTTTGTAGCTGCTGAAATCAGTGATATCATTGAATGGGAGGTCGACGCTGTCGTTGACTTTAGTTTCCTCCGGATAATAAAGATCGCTGCTATCACTGAGGAGCATATCATCAAAACCTCTGCCTTTTTTGCCTAAAACAATCTCATACGCGTTGTCTTGATCCTGGAATATCGTTACTGTATAACCTCCGTCCTTGCTCATGACGCCACTAAAAGGTTTGGAATGGATTTGAGCGTCGATCAGAACGGTGAATCCGGGATTGACTGGAACAGTGATATATAGATCCCCGTTGCGTTTGGTATAAAACTCTGTTCTGGCAGCGAACCACCTGATGTTGCGGAAAGCGTCCAGGTATTCGTCCTTATAGCGCCAGTTGTAAGCAAGAATCTGCTGTAAGCTGCGTTTTTGCTTGACATGTTCAAGCCGTAATTGCGCCGCTTCTGGAAATCTTATTCCGTACGGCAAACTCGTAATTCTGATTTCCAAACTGTTCATTTGAGCGTCGAGATATGGCCTACCCGCTAAAAGTGTCGAAAGTCGCTTTGAAAATGAGTTTAGCCGTCTATATGGGCTGACGAAAGCTTTTCCGGATTTTATGTGGCTCCTGATAAGCATGATGATAAACACTATGATTCCCAGTAGCACCGCGCCGATAAACAGTTTTAGAAGCAGACTCAAGGGAAAAAGCGGAGCCGGTACAGGTGTCGGTGTTGGGACTGCTGTTGGCGTTGGAGTTGGTGTCGGCGTGGGGGTTGGCTTTGGTGTTGGAGTTGGCGTCGGAGACGGAATTATTGGCTGGTTCCGGAAGCGGCTCAGAATAGCGGTTAGAGTTGGTTCTATTTGGTCCGCCGCCGCAATTTCGTATGCCTTCGCTCCTGTTTCTTTCGCGATGTACGCGTTAATATCCTGCGTCACCGCCCCACGGATGTTCAGGCCAATAACATAAATCGGGATCCCAGTTTCGCGCGCCAACGCGATTATTATATCGCGGTCACGCTCGATGTCGTTCATGCTACGTCCCGACTCCGGGTCATCCTCGCCGTCAGTCAGCGCGATTATTACTCGAGGGTTGCCAATATCCTCGCTTTCAAGCAGCATTTGCATCGCCTGGTACAACCCTCTTGGTAAATCGGTCTTTTGGCCTCTTTGGTGATAGATCGCATCCAACTCAGACGTAATGTCCTTCACAGCATCTTCATCAACGACCTCTTGCAACGGGAGCGTTCCAGTCACATGCCCCTCGAACATGACAACACCGTAACGGCATCCGTCCTCCCGAATCATCTCAGGCACCATTATCGCACCCTGTAACGCAAGCTTGTTTGGATCGTTGGTTCTCATCGATCCGCTACAGTCAATAACAAGAATAACATCCGCGCTGTAAGCGTCTCCGACGCCGTACGCGACGGAAAGCGGAAGGCAACACATAATCAATAATGTTAGCACGGATATGGCGGATAACAAGAACCGCTTTATATTCAAATAATTCATTTTACCTAAAGTTATTGTGTTGCGGGTAAGACCCGCGTTAGTTTTCCTTAATCATCGGCGACTTGATATTGATCTCGCTTGGTTCCATTTTTATTGAACTGTTGCCACAAACCATTTGAATTTGGTCGCTAGCCTCGATGAACATTTTGCTCTTGGTTTTGATTGTCATATCGTCTTCGCTTTCTATATTGATCGTAGAGCCGTCGCTCTTTATCAAGATGCGGTTTGGCGTGATGATCTCGATGCCCGGATCCTTATCTTTGTGCAACCGAACATATGTCTCACAGTCGTCGCAACTATCGTCGGACACGGTGGAGATAAGAATTTCGTCCTTGTCCATCTTGATAAGCCGACCATACGATGTGCGCAGATATTTCACCATATAGTCCATTGTCCTTGCGGTGTCTTCCTGTCTCAGGGAAGATGTGGCGTAAGCAAATTTTTCATCCTCGATAGGGAAGAGGAGCTGTACGATATCGTTTTCTTCTGGCATAACATACCAGCCCGTATTCTTTTCCATGCTGTAACCTGTGGAATACTTGAAGAAATGCGCTTCATCAGTATCCTGCTCCACACCGCGCGCTTTATTGTCGTCTAAACGCAACTTGAGCGTGTCGTTTTCAACTTCTGTTACCTTGCCGTCAATGATAAGACCGGTTATTGATGGGTTATAGAACTTGGGAATTGAAACAGCCTTCTTTGGACATAAGGTATATATAACTACTAACGCGGAGTTTTCAAATGTCAACGATAAGCGGCACACATGTAAGTCATTTCCGTTCAGGTTAAATTTTTCTCCAATATCGCATAAGAAATCATCTGTTTCAACGCAAAAAACAGTTACGTCGTCCGCAGTCATCTTGCGCGGTTTGCCATCTTTGTTATCTTCTATACTGCTCAGTTCATCAAAACACCGTATGGCGTTAAAGTCCCTGGATATGGAATAGTCGACAGAATCTAAACTTGTTCCACCAGATGTAGGCGCGCCGAAATTGAAAGCGGGGCTATCATCAATAATAGGTATCAATACGTCATTTGTGTGAGAAGCCAATCTTTTGGCAAATTCCCAGTCAGTCTCATTGTATTGCAGTATTATGTTTTCGACAGTCATGGGATCGGCGTTATATGTGACAGAGCCGCTATTGTCCGCTATAACCTTTTCGACGATCGCCTGGTATGTCTGCCCGTTGTCCTGAAATGCACGTTTATGTTTTATCGTATCCAGTAAAATCGTGTTGGATATCGCGTACGCCTCCAAGCGATATATAGCATTTACGCAGGTTACCTTAACGTTTTGCAGCACACCGCTGAAATAAACTTTGCCGTCATTTTCGCACTTAACTTTTACGTCTTCCGTGTTGTCTTTGACAGGACTGAATTGCTTGTCGTCTCTAACGATTCCGCTTACATACAGTACCGAATGCTCGTTGAGTTCCTTTATGATTTTAATTTCAATTATGCTGTCAAATTCAAACGGCGTCACTTTTATTTTTCCAACATCAATAAGTTTCATTTTTAATCACTCTCCTGTTCTAATTCATCTTCTGCCTCGGCTTTTCTAGCCTCCATTTCTTCCATCAGCGCCAACGCGTAAATAAACAACTCGTCCCCGTACTCTTGTTTGTCCAAACTTATCACCTCAATCAGCTCCGTTTAGAGCCTAGTAAAATAAACCAGCATTGTCAGTTACTCATATTTTACTGAGCCAATGAATTCAAAGAAGAAATTTTCGTGTTCATATATATCTAATTCTTGTTCGTACTTAAAATCATACAAGAGTACCACACAGTTGTATTCTTCGATATTGCGTTTAATTTGAAATTTTTTCAACTCAGGTATAATAACATCGTCATATGAGAACCCTTCAAGGAGTTCTTCGAGCGTATGTTGCGGCTCATCATAAAACTCCGCTTCCCGCGTAGCTTCATCGTATCTCGCGATAGAAAAGCAATTCGCGAATTCAGACGGGATATAGTCGCCATCTTCATTATAGCTAACTTTCATCAATTGCTCCAGGTCTTCCGCTAAATCCATATTTCCCAACCAAAGGGAGACAGTTCCTATTAATTCCATTGTATTAACCTCCAAATAATCAAAGCTCATCTGAAACCGAGTGAACAGTCGCTTTGCAAGTTACTATCTACTAAACCCTTTCGGTAAAGCGCCACTTCCACCTTCAAATCTTGAATCAGCCCAATCATTCAATCTTGATTCGAACTCCTCGTAGTTACTGGATGTATCGACAATATCCAATATCTCATTATGTGCTTTAGTAGAACCCTTTCCGCCATGTCGCCCTTTTGGATTTACAAATTTAACGTCTTCAGTTGGCGTGCGCAGCGATTTGATATCCGTTGCTGAAACTCCCCACTCCTTAAATACTTTTGCCCTTGAAACGGGAAGCCATTCGTGATAACCGCCCGGTGATCTGAGCCTGTCTTTAATTGTTTCTTTTAATTCCGGATTAGCCCAAACTGTTTCAAATTCATCCTTCGTAAGGGAATCAAACCACTTTTCAAATTCACCGTTTCTTACTGAAGGCACACTGTCAAGCTTTTTTGTTTCCTTATCAGTCTTCGCTCCCGGACCTTTCAGTAATTTCGATTTCATTTTCGGTTGCGGTTTTGGTTTGTCGAGTTTAGCTTTTTCAGCGCTTCCTTGCCCGCAGTCAGTGATCGAAATTACTCCGGGGCCCGCAGGGCACGTTATCTTGTGACAGTCAAGCAGCGCGGGTTCGCTGTCTATATGAAGATTAGTTTTGCCGCCTATCCACTTGGAGCATGCAGGTATGCAGGGTTTTGGCGGCGAAGTTATTGTACACCCACCAAAAGTCAGGATATTTACTGTCCCAATACCGTCGCCGATATTAGCTTTTAGCTTCTTTGTCAATTTCACGCGGTGAACAGGCAACACCACCAGTTTGCTTGTTGATACCCCTAATGTACATTTTAACGTCGCCCCATTTACAACATATTTTGGCATATTATTCACCTCCTATAACTCGTGACTACAGTATCGATGTCCTGCGCGGACCCACTACCCCCTTTATTCCAGACTGCGGTAGCAGCGACAGAAGCTTGTCGTAGAGCATGGGTAATGTGAAGTCTGCGTAGTCCTTGTTTGTTTTTTTTGCGATGTGCCACTGTATGCAGCCTTTATGCATGACGCCAGTATTCATACACATGAGCGCAAACGAAGTATCCGCCGGATCTCGCGATATTGTTAGTAATGCCTTTGCGTACTCTTTGATCACTACAGGATGTAAACTTGGCGCTCCATAGCCCGCGAACGGGACGCGCGTGAGATCCATTGTGTCGTTCGGCGTGCGCAAATCAGCGAAAGAATCGTATACGCAACGCAAAACCGCGCCACGATGTAGGCAAAATCGGCCTAATTCTATTTCATTTCCCGCATTGACTTCGCGCCTGTCGATTACTAATTCTACATTGCGGATCATACAATCCACAGTTTCGTGGGGTTCTCCAACGACCATTTTAGTGTACAAAAAAACTCCATAATCCGACTCGTTCATTTCGGAAACCTGGTCAGGTATAACAATTATATCACTTTGATATTTTAGCACGCCTTTTGAGATATGGATCTGACCATCTCCGCAGGATGTTATAGAGAATCCAAAGAGTATACCATCGGAGTAGTTTTCACACGCCAAAGAGGCAAGATCATAAGGGAAATCACGTAAATATTCAATGCTTTCCTTCTTCAGCACGCGCCCCTTTGAAAAGATCGGAAAGTAACCATTTCGCATTTCTAAATTACCTCTTACCGTTAAAGAAATTCAATTCCCACGCCGTGCTTTCAAAAGGCACGAACTTTTCTTCGCCACATAGCAGGTTCCCGTCATTATTTGTAATGCCGATCCATTTAAAGCCCCAACTTTCGTCGTTGCTATACACGAACAAACGCACCTCGCCGTCTTCGATGCGGTCGACGTCCGCTTGCTTCAGCCATGTGTAGCGCTCTAGGAGCTCGTAATAATTTGTTTCAGCGAAGCCTCTCACGTTTAAGTCAAACTTTAAAACCTGTAACGTCTCCCTATCATGGTCTTTCAGATTGAATACGATTATTTTCGTCTCAAATGTACGGTCTATATACGAATAGATATCAGATAGCAGTTGTCCTTGCGTGATAAGGGTTTTTTCCTTTTCCTCGTCAAATGTCTCTACTGTAAGATAATAGGGCACGATAGCGGGGGAGTACTCCAGGGTCGAGCGTATGCGGCCCAAGGCCTTCGCGCCATGGTATGCCACAGCGCCTTTTATGCATTTTAATTTCTTAACGTAGCTTTGCTCAAACGGCGCGCGCGCCTTATGGCCGGCAATGTATTCTTTTAGTACGTCCCGGAAGAGGTCTATTTTTGTCGTTTGGCCTGACAGCATAATTTCAGTAATTCCGCTCATTGTTTCGTCTTCAAGGTAGTATGGTTCTATAAACTTCTTTAACAAATTGTATATTTCCGGCTTTATGAGCAAGTTGATCTCATCGCGCAAAACGCGGATGGGAGGGCACTGGGTATACGAAGTGAAAGCACCTTTTTCACTCCTGAAAGAAAGCACATACTGGCTGTTGCTTTCCCGCAGACGCTCAAAGGAAAACTCGTAAGCTCCGGTGCTGCTGTACAAATCAATTTTAATCCGTTCCGCGAGATTCCAAAGAAAATAGAAATTCCCCCTCACATTAAAATATACGGTTTCCGCATCGTTTATATAATCGCTGAAATTTGTCGGGATGTAAACTCCGGCTCTTATATACGCCTCTTCAAAGTTTTCATATGTTTTCGTTACTCCCGCCATATCAACGAATTCAAAAACGTCATGGGAAGAAGCGTTGAGCAAATCGTCAATTTCGGGCATAGCCTGTTTCCTGTAAAAATGAGCCAATTTGATTTTCAGATACTGCAGGATGCGGTAGGTGAGGTTGTTGCCGCCAAAGTTCGTGTCGCCGTTGGCATACCCTACCAGCATGGCTATATTGCTGCGCTTTTTCTGGTGGTTGATGACGTAATTGCATTTTACCATATCGCTCGTGCTGCCGCCGCAGTCTATGAGTAAAACGCTCCTCTCATAGCCATCCTCATATTTCAGATCTTTGACGGCTGGCGCTACATAGCTGTACACGACCGCTACAGCTTCATCGATAGAATCCTTTTCATCGACGTTATATCCGCGCAGGATATCTTTGTACATATGTATAGACATCGCCTTTTGTTTGACAGGGCTGATGAAGCAGATATTCTTATAACGCACTTTGTTTTGCTGTTCGGCGGTTCGTATAACAAAGTCTATGAACCGCTCTATTATTTCGCTACGCCGCATGGAGGCAGTGTTGCCGTCTAAATCTTTGATGTCGATAATCTCGTTATAATCATTCACCCAGCGTTTTGTATCAAAAAATATACTGTTTCGCGCCATTGGCATGCGGTCTCGCGCGTCATGCCCGTACAGGAGTTCGACAGTTTCACCGCCGCATTTGCCAACAGCGATGATAGTGGGGCACAAGGCGCATCGTCCGCATTCGGTACACTGCGCGTGACGCGTTATGACATCCGGTTCTTGTAAGCACAATTCATCTGAATAGAACCATACGTGCTTAATTTCATCGTCGACATAGGTCCCGGCTGTAGTGTTGGACGTCCCATAATCGATGACCAACACGTCGTCGGTGTCCTCAATCTCCTTGATAATTACTTCCTGGACAGTTTTCGCGATATATGGGAAACGCGTCGCGGCTTCAAATTTGATGTTGTATATGCGCAGTATCCTTTCAAAATCATTAGGAAAGAATATTATCCTAAAATTCTTATATATTCCAGGCTTGATATTACTGTTTAGCATATGTTTGCGCAGATGCAGATGGTATGTGTTTTTTACATTTCTTCTGGACACATTAATGAATGCTTGTATCTCGCCCTTTTGGTCGACCAATACCGCGCTTGTCCTATCGATATCGGCACCGGTGTAGACTTTGTGCTCGTGACCCCGGTCGTTTAGTGATTCCAAACCTTTGTAGATTTGAAAATACGCCGGTATCTCAACAGGAGCATTGTACTGCGCTTCGCCTTTCTCCGCTATGGCTTTTTCCAGGCGGCGCACTTTCTCGTCGTCCCATACATCAATAAAACGGTCCGCAATGACACCGCGATATTTGTAAATCATTTGTACCAATAAGCTCTTGTCGTCAAAGATGCTTATCGATTCAGCCTTAATTTTAAGTTCCCTGCAAATAGCCCTCAGTGTCGTGATGTCCATACTTTCTAATTCATGGACCGTATATCGCCGCATTTTTGTTGCCCCCTAAAAAACAAATCTTTCGAGCATCATGCTTTCATCGCAATCAACGCTACCATATGTATATTGCCAATGTATGACATAGGGGAAATCAATGGGGAGGAATAGCTTAATGATAAATTTAAGCATTTTATCTTCCCGTTCATCAAACCCGTATGGATTATAGAAAACAACCTCGACATTATCCCTGAGCCGCACCTCAAAGTCGGTTAGTATCACGTTAAAGAGCGTATCCAAACTGCGTAAACTATTATATGTATTGTACAACATGATAAGGCCTTCAGCCAACGCCCGCTTCTCCAATGTGCTAAATAAACTGAATACTTCTCTCGAATCGCCGTAGCAACCTTTTTCTATTTCGTTGATAACTATCAGTATTCGGAAGTCGTGCCTGCACATGCCGCATATCCTGTCGATATGGGCTAACATATGCGTCATTATATCGCATACGATCAAATCGTTGTGGTCATGCCGGTCAGGATGCAGTATGTTTGTGAATATAGAGGTGAAGCGGTGATAAGGGTTTACATCAACTCGAGCCAGCTTATCTTCCAACTTGACATTATTGTCCGGATCATACAGCGCGATCGGTAGATATTCAAGCAGAGGCGAAATGTGGTGGGCGCGCGCTTCGATACGTATCGTTTCGTCTTCCCATTGCTCAAAAAATAATTTATCGCATACCCGATAGTTAATTTTTGTCGTATCGTAATCGGCTTGAATCGCTTCCATGAGCGGATACCAGATATAGTTCATGTTTGTGGCCTACTCCTTGTTAACTACAATAAAAACCGACATATTACGCTAAGCGCCCGACGCAACGGTAATCATAAAAATACAACTGAAGTTCCGACAACGCGTAAAACATCGTTTCATACGCCCATATATCGTCGGTGTTGATTTTAAATGTGAACATAAGCGGCTTTCTGTCTTTAATAACAATGTTTTCCTCCCTGAAGATATTGTAATCCAGACACGTGTAGAGGGACAAGTCCTTATCAGGGTAAAAAAGTTGCATGTATGGAGATTGCTCTGGAGGAGTCTTTATATCCATGAGACGTATACCTGACATTTCTCCCAATGAATGTATGATCCGTTCCGCTTCCCCCCAAGTTGGCATAAACCGTCTTTCAGCGATGGAGTCTATAAAACCGGGTTTTCTCTTATTAGATTTCACAGGCAAGTATAATGGGCTTTTCGCTTCAGCATTGCTTATAATCCTAAGAAGGTCAAATTGTTCGTACTGTTTCTTGTATGTACGCACATACATATCCCTACCGCGACGGAATGTATTGAATTTTTCACCCAAAGAACAAAGTATGTACTTATCCTCGTCAAGCGGTACGTTTTTTAACACATGTTCGTATTGTATCGCATTATAGGCGGGACGGGGGTCACATACGGCAACCGGTACAGTCATCGGACTGACGTTCCACAGCAGTACTTTGTCATATGAAATGTATTTGCTAAATTCGGCAAAGTCTATTTCAAAACCTTCAATTTTTTTCTGTTTGTGATCTCGTGTACTGTAAACGTCCAGGAATTTATAAAAATACCGCTCGTCCACTGTCGTCCAACGCAGCTCGTTTTCATTGAAAGAGTAATAAAGCGACTCTATATTTCGCAAATATTTTACTGAATACTTCAGTTCCACCTGCGTTTGCAACGTTTCTTTATCGCCTTGGATAGATGCTTTATATGTCCGCTGCGTCAGCTTCTGTATCGTCGGATAATCGCAACTCGCGAAAACCGTCGTTATGTACCTGGCACCGCCGTATTGTGGCTGCGACTCTACCGGGCGCAAAAAAACTTGTTTGTCAATTTTATCCTCTAGACATACCGCGACTTTTATCTCAGGAGGATTGTCATTGAGCGCAAACTCACTCCTTATTTCGTCGGTTAGGCTGTCAAAACGGTCATTCGCGTACGCATGCAGGCTGGAGAGCGCGTTGTATAGTATTTCGTTTAGCGATTCCGTCTGCTCCCAGTTTTTCAGCTTGCCTATACGGTCATTGAGCAGATTATTATCCATCCCCAACCTCGGTTTCTATTCCTTGATTCACCAAGGCGTCTTGAGCCGCAAGCTGGTCTTCCAGTTCCTGCTGCTGTTGCTGCTCACGTTGCTCAGTTATTATTTTTTCGAGCCTTACTTGTTCTTCTATAGCGTTTATATATCGCTCATGCCTCTGGCTCATGCCCATTTCTTCATATATTGCCAATACTGTGTCGTAGGTTTCCAGCGCGCCTTCTATATTACCGCTAGATTCTTGTGATTTCGCTGTCGCTATATACTCCCTCACTTCTTGGTCATTTCTTTGTTTACTTTCAAGCCTTTCTTTGTCTGCTTGCGATTGGTCGTCGGAGACACCCAAATCCGAATATACCCCGATGATAAAATTACAGTATTGCAACGCCAGATCGAAATCCATCCTATCTTCAGCCCTCTTCATCAAGGATTGCACGTTGCGGATGAAGTTGACTTCCACTGAACTGTTCAGTTTCCGTTCAGTCTCATAAATCATTGATATCAGTTCTTTTCTGAGTTCCAGATCGCCCATGGTTTTTACTATTTCCTCGGCTTCTCCAAAAATTGCCAGGGCTTCCTGATATAGTTCCTCAATGTCATACAATTGCCCTGCTTTGATCAATTCGCTTGCCGTTATATAATTGCCAACCCGCTCGATCTTGCCGGATAATATTTCCCCAACCATCAAGCCGGAATATACATCCGCCGTTTCGTAAACGTCATAGTACGCGTTTTGTGCGTCCTCGTACGATTGGAGCGCCAGTTGGTAATCGCCGTTCAGGAAATGTTCGTCCCCGATCTGGATGCTGTTGTATAAATGCCATCTTTCGGCAATCATAGAGGTGAGCGCCTTTTTTGCTTGGGTATACTGTAAATTGTTGCGCAATTTTCCTGTCAGCTCAAGGGCTTTGTCATACTGATCGAAAGCCAATTGATAATTTCCGTAGTTAGAGTACCGTACTCCTTCGCCGTCCAAACGTTCGATTTCCGCCATTGCCCGCCTATCGCTGGATCTAATGATTGAAATAACTATCGCGACAATAATTGTGATGATAACGGCTGCGGCTATCGCTATCATCAAGAGACGACGGCGCTTTTTCAGTTTCGCGGTATCCTCTTTGAATGTCTTTTCGACGAATAAAGACGCCAACGTATAGCTTTTCAATAATGGGTCTTTAAGCTGCGTCAATAAATGCATTTCCTGGATATTGCTTATCAGGTTGTCCGGTTCGGATTCTTCGTAGGCGTCGAGGATTTCCACGTCGTCCACGCGTTCCCAAAAACCGCAAGTGGCAAAGAGCATTGTGCTTTCTTCAAGCAAATCGATTTTTTTGGAAATGTATGGCGCCAAACGATTTTTCTTCCCTAAATACTGCAAAAGATTTTTATTTTCTGAAATAGGCGCCTTGTCCAGTCCAAAAATATTAGCGGCGTGCTGGTAATACGTTTGCGTCTCGCTCTTTAGGTAAAAGGCGTTGTCGCTTAGCAAATACAACTTGATGTTGCCGCAGCTTGCGTATCTGATGCGCGTATAGTCTGTAATAACCACGGTTATAGCGGCTTCAAGTTTGTTTTTAACGCTATTAGCGACTATTTGGTCATGAGCATATTTAATGTACTGCCTGAGACCCCTGAATGACGGGTTGCGCTCGAAAGCCGTTAGCACCGATTCGACTGCCAGCTTCGCGCTGTTAATGTCTTTATCACCGTCATAGCTTTCCGCCACGGCATAACAAGCCATATCGTCAAGCGGTACATAGGCAAAAAACGTCCTGTCGCTATTATCTATGCCTTTTTCTGAATTATAATCAACTTTTATGGAGCTGTTTGCTCTCCTCATCTCAAAACCTCAACCAGGAGTGCCGTCGCGCTCAATTGTTTCTCCAAGCCCCTTTTGTTAACAGCCTCGATTATTGCTTGAGCTTTGTCGAACACTTGGGTTTTTGACCCGATTATTTTAATACGTTCCATTGGATGGGCGTTTTCATAAGCCCCGGTCGATAGGATACCGACGATATCCTTCGGTGATAAATCGCATTTGCCTTCAAAACGAGACTTGTTCGCGTCGGAGCCCAAAACAAACTCATTATGTCCGTTATACAAGAAAATCTTGTTCACGCCAACGCTGAAATAGTACATCTCGTTTGCTCTGAACAAAGTCATTGTCAATGATAAACGGGGGCTTTTTCCAATAAAAACCGCGTCTTGCACATTCCTGTTAGCCTTCATGGCAGTATCGTACAGAAACTGGTTTGTCTGCGTAGGCTCCGCACGCGCGAATTTTTGAATAAACGTATTTACACAGCATCCTACCGCGACTATTGCCGCAATTCGACCATTTGGATGGTCGACAGCCCCGTCGGCCAATACGGCAAGTAAATCTCCGTCGTCGTTATACACTGTGGAAAAAATATTATTCTGTATCTCGCGGCGACCAATAGTTTGGGCGTTACCGATCAGATAACGGTCAATCATTTTCGAAATCCCGCCAATTGAACTTAAAGCCTTCGTTGTCGCCGCAGAAGGCCACAAATATGAATTCGCTGCTACCGATTTTCAAGCGGTCGCCCGCCAGCAGCTCTTTCGGCTCATATACAACTTCCCATGAATCCTCGTTATCCAGCTTGTATACCAGCCCTTGCGAGTCGCCAGGCAACACAACCGTGTGATTTTTCTCAGGGTCATACATGATTATCGCGTGATTGCGTGAATTTACTGAATTGTCGCCTAAAATCCGTATGTCCATATCTGGCGAGCGCCCAACAAAGTTCTTTTCAGGCAATATTCGATAGTCTTTCCCTTTCGAAGGGCCGGAAACGCACACTATCCAACCAACCACACGCTGCTTGTCTTCAAGTTCGTCCAGAAAGATTTCAGAATATTGCCCCAACGGATCCTCGCCCATCGCTTTCTGCTCCGGTTCAAGGGCAATATTACAATATGGACATATCTTTCCATGCTTTTTTTCGCTGAACATATGTCCGTTTTTGCAACGATTAAGCGCCATTTTTTGACCATTCCTTTCATTCCGCCCACGCGCAACAGGCTGTGGAAAGCCACAAAAATACGCGTACAAACGGTGGTTTCGTCAAACGAAACTGTATTTGCTCAGACTCTTTGCCCTTCTTTATAATACAAGCAAGCGTTCATTGCCGATATAGATAATATCGTTTATTTGAAGTTTGTAACTCATGCCTGTTTTCAACCTATAAACGAACTGCTCGCCGGCGCGTTTGAGTCCTACGCTGCGCTCGTCAAACACGCGTTCAAGATACCAGTTGTCGTCCACGCAGTTAACAACCGCGTATCCGTCAACTGCCAGGTCTATTTCTGAACGAAAATAGACCGCGTCCCTTTTTCCTATCAGCACTGACATCCTGTTGACCAGGGAAAACTCTTCTTTGGGCGTGTTCGATTCAGAAAGCAAGACTATCCTCGTTATCCTTTGCGAGGAGCCTCTATGCTTTCTGCGTAGCGACCAAGTAGTATAAACAACGATTGAGAACGCCGCCAATGAAAATACGATAAGCTGTGCCGCCAGTATGTTGTATATGTATATTTTAGGATCGTAATTCACAAACCAAATAAGCTCAAACAGAAAAAACGCCAGTAACAAGCTGCCAATAAATATAACAAATTTCTTAGTCGTTTTCATTATCCGCCCTCGCTTATATATTTACTGGGTTGTGGGCGTAACCCACACATAGGGAGTACTTGCAGGGAAGCGCCTTTTGGCGCTTCCCTGCTCTGGGATAAAGTCTATTCAACCTTAACTCCGTCAAGTCTGTCTTTTTTCTGCCTGACCACCAACTGGAACAAGCCGTTCTGGTCTTCGAACATTTCGTGGAACGAAAGTACGAATGCGTGGGACAACTCATAGTTTCTGGTAAGTCCCGTATGGTTGAACTCCACAGACACTGTTTTGTACGCGTCCGGGCTCTCCGGTTTTACCATAGCCCATGCCGCGATTTCCTTGACGGAATCCTTCATGAACGCCTTGTCGGCGTCATACGCTACCCTACCTGTAATGGTTAGGGTTGCAACGATGCTCGATGACCGCGCGTCCGAGCTTGCAGGCGTCGTCGAGTCAAACTCTACCTTTAATACTTCTTCTGTTAGTTCTGCTACGTCGGCAATAGTGATTTTGTACTCTGATGACATTGAATAAACCTCCCTTCCTAAATATTCTACAGCCAATTTAATGGCAGCAGTTTAATCCGTGATTATTTCGAGGTTTATGTATTCAGCCATACCGCCGAATATAACCTCTATACTGGTATTCCCTTCTTCCGTTTCAGGAGGGCTGATGCTATCCGCATCCCCCAGGACAGAATTGACATACCCTTTGACAAGCTCCCATTTTTTAACCTGCCCACCCGGGGCGTATTGTTTTTCTATCCCAGCGCGCTTGTCGTTACTAAGTATCCTTAGCACCCTAAGTATATATGATGTAGTGGTTTCTTTAAATAAGCTAACGAAGCTTCCGTCCTTTTCGTACATGGAACGGGCTTTGAATACGATCACGTTTCCGGATTTGTCTGATGAAAACACGAAGCCGAAATTGTTCTCGTTGAGCTTTTGACGGTCGTCGTTTGTTATTCCAGCTATTTCTTTGGCGAACGTCGTGGTTACTATTTCGCTATAGTTTTCAGCTTCAATATCAAATCGCACGCCTGGCAGGTCTTTTGCCACCTTCGCTTTTGTGCCGAATTTTGTAGCGAGGAAGTTTGGACACTGACATGCTGATACCAGCCCAGCCGCGACAAAAGCAGAACTTATATAAACGCCGTATATCCAGAACTTGAACTGTTCTTCAACGTCGTCGGAAAACTCTACGCTGGTTTCGGTTTCATAAACACGCGCACCGTACACCACCTTCGATCGGTCTCTGGGAATAACGGTGAAGTTCGGTAGGCAAGCGATAGCGAATCTGTCATACTCCGCCCCTATGATAGGCTCCGTTTTTTCCATATACGCATCGATACCGTGCGTCGCGATCCGTGAAAACGTCGTGTCGTCTCCCGCTTCAAACGAGAAGAACGTCTGTATACGGTATTTTTTGATACCGTCGAGTAATTGCTGTAGATCCATCATTTCGTTGGGCTCGATTTTCGTGCCGGTATAAAAGTCGCCCGTAAATCCCATCGCCCTCATTGTCTCCGGATCGACTTCCACATCGTCGCTTCCCTCGGAGAAGCGCAAATCAGGCACGATGCCAAACCAAATAGTATCCTTGCATTCAAGCTTGTTGTTCACAGACTCCAGGTATTGCTGCAATTGCTTCATGTAGCTTTCTTCGACAATATCCGAGACGCGGGAGTTGACTACAAGAAGCTTCGGCCTCATTTTGGGGAGTTTGGGATTATATTGATCGAAGAAAGCCTTCACATTTAGTAACTTTTCTATAAGCACCTTGGCCTCGCGTATGAAGGATTTCTCCCATAGTGCGTGTAGAGCAGAGAAACGGTTGTACTTTTCGACCTTCTCTTCTTTGGACATTTGCATCAAAGCGACGTTCGCGCTATCCGTGAAAGCGGACAAAACCAGCTCGCGGTGGAAACCGCCTTTTTCAGGGTCGTATTCGTGTCCGACGGAAGCGTAGACCTCGGTCATGCTTTGGTCGTAGTATTTCGCCAGGGTATTGACGGTGTATTGCTTGTAGTCGATCTCCACAGGGGCGGAGGTGCCGTCTTCAAGGAGTTTCACCTCTCCAGCGTCGCCTTCGCCAAGCGCGGCCCTTCCTCTAGCGCCGCCGGTGGATAGCGCTAAAAACTCATCGCTTGGGGTCAAGCTGACTAGCTCGCCGTTTTCAAATACTGGTACTGCAGGCAACGCGTATTCTTTACCCGATTGGCCCGCTTTTTGCATGGCTACTAAATTTTCCTTGAGCATGCCCGCCGTCAAAGCAAGCTGAGCACCTGTTTCGTTGTAGTATTTTCTGGTGGCTTCGTATTTGCTTATAAGTTTCTTGACGGCGTCAGCCTTGGCTGGCGAATCCCTTTCAAGCGTCTCGTTTTGCCCTTCAAGATATCTGATTTCCATCTTGATTTTGTGCATTTCCTTGAGCGCTTTGTCAGGGGCAAGCATTTTTGTGACCGCTTCATAGTCGAAAGCGATATTCGTAGTGTTTGAAGATCTTTTGCGATCCATCATGGAGGTAAACATCTTCAGTATTCTGTTTGTTCTGTCGAGAGAAATTGTTTTTACGAACATATCCGGTATTCCCACTGGCTTGACAAGCGAATGTGTCGGCATATTGTTCGTATCAAAATAGCTGTAAATAGTAGGCTTGAATTTTTTCAGGAATTCGTCGAAACTGCCTACCAACAACGCGTCGTTGATTTCCTTAATTTTTTCATCTGTTAAGGATGAGACATTCTCTTCAGTCCCGGTCATAAGATCGGACAGACTAAAAAGCTCAGGATTAATAACATCAAACAGAATTGTGCGGTTCGTTTGGTCTATCAAAGTAAATCCCCCTCTTTTGCTTATGATAATCGATAATCTCTGAAACCAAATCTTAGCAATCTCCGCTATAACTCGCTAAAGTTGAAAGCGAACGGAGCCGATGAGGCGTAGCCTACGCAACTATAATGGTATTATATGACATAAACAATCTCTTTACAAGCCCAAATACTTAAAATTTTCGTAATTTCTGTTAAAATCGTAAGAAATTTATCCGTAATGTTACTCCGTAAAAATCGTTAACCGAATATTGAAGATTTAAAAATTCCTTGATACACAAATCATTATAAGTATGATATACTATCACAACGTGTATGTCAAGATGTACTATTGTAAATATCGCTGTCATTGTTAAAGTTGTCATATCAGATTATATGGAGAGGAACGGTCGAATATATGCGTTATTATGTAATGGAACCGCCCGAAAAAACTCTTCTGCCAGCCGCGCCAAAGGGCGACGACGCAGGGGTTGTCAAAACTGTCGACGTGAACCGATTTGAAGAAATTGACTATGATTCCCGAAACGAACTTGTTAGTGATAGGCTGAAAATGTTATTGGAACAATATATGACGAGATATAATTTTCAGCCGGTTGTGTATTTGGATTTTGAAAAGAAAGAACAAGTGGTTTTTTGGCGCTTCAAACCACCAATATATGAAGAGTTCAAAGCCGATTTTAGAAATGACGGAATTATTTCGCGCATAGCTTTCAACAACAACGACGCGCCGCTCATTTTTACGGCGCGATCCCCGAAAGGGATACGTTCCATCGTCGTTAGGATGGCGGTAGCTGAAAGCGCTTTGCGGCGCTGCATATTGGGGCTAAAGTTTACTAAGATTTTAGAGTACGACGTATAACGCGTCGATAGTATATTGTAATGAGGTTTGACAGTTTATGGGAAATCAACGAGATTTTTATGAAACTCTTGGATTAAAGAGAAACGCGGGGGAGAAAGAGATAAAATCCGCGTATAGGAAACTGGTGAAGAAGTATCACCCGGACGCGAACCCGGACGACGCGAACGCCGAAGAGAAAATTAAAGAAATCAACGACGCCTATGCAGTACTTTCAGACCCCCAGAAAAAAGCCGAGTACGACCAATTTGGCCACTCGGGATCCGAGCGGGGTGAAGGAAAGAAAAGCGACAGCCCATTTTCGGGCGGATATAGCGGCGGCGACATCAATATTGACGACCTGTTTACAGGCGCTTATGGAGACTACGTCAGGCGCGGGAGGAAGAAGGGCGAACAAGGGCGCGGTCGCGATATTACAGTTAATATAAACGTATCGTGGGATGAAGCGATTTCCGGTACAGACAAAAAGATCGCGTTCAACTATTCCGAGAAGTGCGATGCATGCAACGAAACGGGATCAAGGACGGGAGGCGCTGCTGCCGGAGTTTGCAAGCAATGCAACGGCGCTGGTTTTGAGCGCGTTGTATCAGGCAGCGCGTTCGGAAAAGTAACACGGACGCGCGAGTGCCAAGCGTGCAAAGGGTCGGGGAAGGATATGGGCGATTCCTGCTTGAAGTGTTCAGGAAAGGGCTATATCAAGATAAGCAAAAAAATAGTCGTCAAAGTTCCTAGAAATACTGTTAACGGGCAGATAATCACAATTCGTGGTTTAGGCGAGCTAGGTAACGTAAATAGCGAACGAGGCGATTTGATCGTAAAGGTATCTGTTCGGCCAAAGTATGGGTTTTAGCGTCAACAGCCCGGCACTTACTCGACCTGCGGCTCACTTTACGATATAAGCTCTAGCGCTTTGACGGCGGCGGAGCCGGCGTCGGGGCTATAGGCGTCCGCACCTATAGCGTCGGCGAACTCCTGTGTGACAGGGGCGCCGCCTACCATGATCTTCACTTGGTCTTTACAACCGGCGTCGATGATCGCCCTGACGGTGCCCTTGAGGGCGCCCATAGTCGTCGTCAGCAAGGCGGAAGCGCCAACGAGCCTGCATTCAGGATTTGCTTTGATAGCCTTGACGAATTCTTCGGCAGGGACGTCAACGCCAAGGTCGACGACCTCAAAACCTGCGGACTCTATCATTAGCGCGACAAGGTTTTTGCCGATGTCGTGCAAGTCGCCAGCGACCGTTCCGATGATATACTTTCCGTTTTTACTGACAATTCCGCCTGTAAGGTAGGGACGTAGCGTTTCTACGCCTTTTTTCATCGTTTTTGCCGAAACGAGCATCTCGGGGACGAATATATCATTTGACTGGAACTTGGCGCCAACGACGCTCATAGCCGCGATCATACCCTCGCTAAGGATGTTGCTTGCGTCTTCGCCTGCGTTAAGAGCATTTTGAACGAGGCTTTCTATTAGTTTTACCTTGCCGTTTTCCACAGCGGACGCTATTTCCGAAATTCTAGACATATATGTCCCTCCTAAATCAGTAAAATTCACGCCTTGAATATGCCCTCTCGGAACGCTGACATATATTCCGCGCAAAAGTCGTCGAGGCCAGCCATCGCCTCAGCCGCGTAGATCACGCCCCGCAAATCCCGGCTTAGGGGATCTAATACGGCGCTGTCCATGCCGGCGCCGATCGCCAACGCGGCAAAAGCCTGATTGACTAGCCTTCGCGCTGGAAGGTTATAGGATATATTCGAGATAGCGCCGGAGATATGTATTTTCGGGCATACAGCCTTAATATGCCGCATAACATCGATAATTATCGATACGCCCGCTCCATCGTCAGTCACGCACAGCATTTCGACAAGCGGGTCGATATGAATGCGGTTCTCCTCGATCCCATACTCATTAGCCTTGGCGACAATCCTTTCAAAAACTTCTATGCGTTTGGTTGCTGTTTTTGGGATGCCGGAATCGTCGCATAGCAAGGCCATGACTTCCCACTCCATATATTCGGGTTTGGTTAATATAGGGAAGGCCAGGTCAATTTTATCGCCTTCGCCGGAAACTGAATTGAACAAACCGGGTTTTTTGCACAACTGCATAGCCTCGATGATGACATGAACATCGGGCGAGTCGATGGAGATAGGGCAATCCGATACGTTCTGCACAGTTTCGATCATCCACTTAAGAGCCTCAAACTCATCCTTGCCAACAGACGCGCAACAGTCAATAAACGTTGCGCCAGCGGCGGTTTGGCGTATGGCGAGATCTGTTATATAAGCCTCGTCGCGCGCGGCTATGGCTTGTGCGCAAGTTGGGATGGAACCATTGAGTTTTTCGGCGATAATAATCATTTAACAACTCTCCTTTTGGTGGAAACACGTAACTGGTCAGAATATTTCGCTCAGATGGTTGATTCGGAAAAGTTACGCAAACGCTCCAATTTTCGCCGCATTTATAACATGCATTACCAGAACTGATGTGGTCACTGTCCCGACTCCGCCGGGGACAGGCGTGATTGCCGCGACTACCCGCGCCGCGTCCTCAAACCTGACGTCGCCGCATAGTTTCGATTTCTCCTCACTCCAGTTTATGCCGACGTCTATGACAATCTGACCGGGGCTAAAGTAGTCCTTCGTTAAGAATTCCGGTTTGCCGACAGCGGAGATGATAATGTCAGCGTCTCTTGTTATCGCGGGCATGTCGGGGGTACGCGTATGGCAAACGGTGACTGTGGCGTTTTTATCAATTAACATGACTGCCACAGGCTTTCCGACTACGAGACTGCGCCCTATTACGGCAGTGCGTTTGCCTTCGCAGCCTATTTTATAGTGGTCGAGAATTTCAACGCAAGCTTGCGCTGTGCATGGCGCAAAACCTTTGCCGCTACCTGTAAACACGCCGGCAAGAGACTCTTTGGTGATGCCATCAACGTCTTTGGCGGTATCCAGGGCAGCGCAAGCGGCGCTCTCGTCCAGGCTCTTAGGGAGCGGACGAAATATTAAAACGCCATGGACGTTTCCGTCGCAATTGAGATCGTAGATGATTTGTTTAAGCTCTTCTTGAGCCGCGTCGGCACGAAGCGCGACGCTCTTGACTCCTACTCCCGTAGTCGCGCATCTTTTCATAACGCTTTTTTCGTACGATATATCTTCAGGTTTTTCCCCCACTCGTAGTATCGCGAGGGTAGGGGAGACCCCAACTGTCTTCAACGCCTCGACTTCGTTGATAATTTTGCTATTCAGCGCGTTTGCGACGTCAGCGCCATTTAACAGTTTAGCTATATCCATATATTTATTAACAGCCCCTCTTAGTCTGCGCAATCAGTCTCTCAGCTGCATGAGGACGTAATCGTATATTCCGTCCGCCATCGGGCAGTACTTGCTAAGCAAGTTGTCAGCTACGGATTGTATATCATATGCATAGTCCTTGTCTACCATTGATTTTGTATTTATAAATACATTTAGGCTCGCCCCCATTAGCGCTGCTTTGCATAATGCCGCGCCTGCGCCCGCGTCGCTGAGAGCGGAGGTATTGCCCTTATGAGCGATCTCACCCATTAGCTCGATAGCTCTTGCGCAAGCGCGCATAATGTCTATCGGGACGGTGCAGGCGATCCTCAACGCTTCTTCCATCGCTTGATCCCTGCCGGGGGTGCCTTTTGGTATTCCATATGCTTGGGACAGAGGCTCAAAGACAACTGCGTCTTCATCGACAAGACGTAACAGCTCGTTTTGTAGTTTTTTTGCTTCGTCCATAAGCGCTGTTATATCGGTGTCGACGTCCGCGTATTTCCTTTTACCGATGGTCAAACTCCCGACCATAGAGCCAAGAGCCATGCCGACAGCTCCAACAAGCGCGGAAGCCCCGCCGCCGCCCGGCGTAGGAGCGCTTGAGGCAAGAAGTCTGACAAATTCAACACAATTATTGTTTACAAACGACATATGCCCTCCATAAGTGAGCCGTGCCCACAAAGAATCCTAAAATAAGCCTGAAACAGCGCCGGTCGCAGTGTCGATGTCGATGCGTCGATAAGCCGGACTCGAACCGGTTCCCGGCATCATGCTGATAGATCCTGCCATTGGGCACAGAAATTTAGCGCCGCCATAAACAAGGATATCGCGTATTGGCAACCGCCACCCCTTTGGTACGCCCTTGAGTGCCGGATCGTGCGACAAAGACAACTGTGTTTTGACCATCATTGTGGAAAAGTTGGAATAATATGGGTCGTTCTCAAAGCGTTCCGCTTTTTTGGCTGCGAGCGGCGCCCAATCGACTCCGTCCGCGCCGTAGAATTCCTTCGCTATCAACTCGACACGTTCCCTAAGCGGCATGGAAAGGTCATAGAGATATCTGATATCGACCGGCTCCTCGCAGGCTTCGACGACCATTTCAGCCAACTCCCGCGCGCCTTCGCCGCCGTATTGCCAATGCTCGCTGAGCGCGCATCTGACGCCCCGGGCTGCACATAGCTTTTTGAGTAGCGCTATCTCCTCGATTGTGTCGGTGAAGAACTTGTTTATGCAGACGACCGGAGTGATGCCAGAGTTTTTTACGTTTTTAACATGGTGGAAAAGGTTTTCGGCGCCATTTTCCAACAGTTCAAGGTTTTGCTCCGTGTACGCGTTGGGAAGCTGACGACCAGGGAGGACTGGAGGGCCGCCGCCATGCATTTTAAGCGCTCGAATCGTCGCCACGATTACTGAAACGCGCGGCTTGAGACCGGACAAGCGGCACTTTACATTCAAGAATTTCTCGAATCCGATGTCAGCGGCAAAGCCGGACTCGGTTACATGATAATCGAACAGTTTGAGCGCGAGGCGATCACCAATGACTGACGACTGCCCGATAGCAATATTCGCGAAAGGTCCGGCATGCACAAGGCATGGTTGGTGTTCGACGGTATAACATAAAGTTGGGTTGATGGTTTTTCGCATCCATGCCGCCATGGCGCCATCGACCTCAAGGTCGGCAGTTGTTACAGGCTTGCCGCTTTTATCATACGCGACGATTATATTCCCTATACGCTCGCGCAGGTCTTTTAGATCAGAAGCGACTGAGAGGATAGCCATAAGTTCGCTACCAACAGCAATGTCAAATTTTGATTCCATCTCAAAACCGTTCCTGTCGCCTTCTCCCAAACCGATACGGATGTTGCGTAGACATTGGGCGCAAAAATCGATCACCCATCCGATTTCTACGCGCTCCGGGTCGATATCGAGGCGCTTTATGCCAATCTCAGCAAGTTTTTTGTCGTCATAATTGCGTTCGTGTTGCATTCGGGCGTTAAGCGCGACCATAGCCAGGTTATGCGCGTTCATAATATCGTTAATGTCTCCCGTCAAGCCAAGGGAGAACTCGGTCATTGGTATAAGTAGCGCGTTTCCGCCACCCGCCGCCGTGCCCTTGACGTTCATAGTCGGGCCTCCAGAGGGTTGGCGCAGGCATCCGCCGACATTCTTGCCCAGCTTGCCGATCCCTTCGATAAGGCCGAGCGAGGTGGTTGACTTGCCTTCACCAAAAGGAGTCGGCGTGATTGCCGTGACCTCTATGAATTTTCCATCAGGTTTGTCAGCCAGACGGTTCATTATTTTTGTGAAGTTGAGCTTGGGGGTTTTGCCATATGGGACGACTTCGTCGGGAGTAAGCCCCATCTTGTCGATGAAGTATTCTACGCTGGGAAGGGTTTTCTCAGCCCTTTCAGCGATTTGCCAGTCTTTGTACTTGGTAGGGTCAAGCATTGATAGCTGCCTCCTGACTAGTAACTTCAGACAATAATAACAGTGGTTTATTAATATGTCAAACAAAACACAACGGTTCTCCTTGTGTTGTCCTATTACCTGTAACTGTTCAGTGGGTATCCAAAAAACTCGCAATGGTTACAGGCTTCGCGCACAAGTTTATACAATTGTACAAGTTTTCATCGCAGTACTAGTGCGTTGGCTGTAACCAACCTGTGTTTTTGGATGTCCACTGAAACTATTACCTATTCCACATTCTTTAGCGACTCGACCATGTTGATCCTTGACAGCTTGATGTACATTACCAAGTTGACAAACACCGCAAAAACTATCGAAAGCCCGACGGAGTATATATAACTATGAAACAGTATTATTCGCGGGAACATAAGCAAGTCGATTTCCGCAGCTTTCAGGACGTAGGCGTGAAGAAAAATACCAGCTACAAGTCCGAGAGCAATACCTAGCAGCGTGACTATAACGTTTTCCCTATAGATATACATCGCTAGCTCCTCATCGTAGAAGCCGAGCACCTTGATCGTCGCCAACTCCCGGATTCGTTCCGTGATGTTGATGTTCGTCAGGTTGAAAAGTACCACAAACGCTAAGGAACAGGCAAGTATAATCAGAACAATAGCCACAATTCCAAGCGCGTCGGTTGAATCCGAGATGTTTTCCTTCAGGTCTGCTGTATATACGATTGCCCTGACGTCGCTGCTTCTGGTAAGCATCCCTACAGAATCATCACTAGAGACAATCAGGACGCTGTTGAACAGAGGTTCGGCGTCAAATAACTCAGTGTACATTTCAGGACTCATGTATATATAGTGCAAAACGTAGTTTTCAATAACCCCGGTTACTTGGACGGTATAATAGTCGCTGCTGTTGGACGTGAAACTAAAGCTGTCGCCCTCTGATATGCCGAGTTCGCGAGCCAGTTTTTCGGAGACTAATATGCCGTCGGACGTGAGCGGGACTGTTTCCCCGGACTTGCGCGAATACAGGTTGATAAATTCGCCCAACCTATCGGACGATTCCGGGACCATCATCGATACGGGATAAGCGCATCCGTCGGCGCTCAAAGACTCTTCGCGGATATACAGACGGTCGCCTGATATGTATGCGTCGATACCGGCTCTTTGGATTTCCGACGTGATTTCTTTAAGATACGCCTGTGAAGTGTACGATACCACCTTGCCGTATTGTAGGTCGGATATGGCGGCCAGACTATCGCGCAAACCGAACGATGTGAGCAGTATTGCCGTGCAGCCCGCGACGCCGGCAAGCGACATAATAAAGCGTTTTTTATACCGCAGTATATTTCGCGCCGTTACTTTGCCTGAAAATTTCAGGAAACCCCAAATAAACGGTATTTTCTCGATAAACACTTTCTTGCCGCTCTGAGGCGTCTTGGGACGCATCATCTCGGCAGGGGAAGTGCGCATCGAACGCAAACTCGTAGCAAATGTCACAACTACAACTAGGCTTACTGAAGTCGCGATAGCAATAAGACTGATGTTCGTGGGTATTGGCGTGTCGATCGGCGGCATCTCGTACATATGCAAGTAGGCGCCAAAGATAACGCGCGGGAAAAGATTGCTGCCAACAATGACGCCGACAAGACCACCAGTAACGCCAGCGCTGAAAGCATAGAGAAGAAGTCTGAAGGCGATTCTCAGCGTCCCATATCCCAACGCTTTGTAAATACCGATCAGAGTCCTTTGTTCATCGACCATACGCGTCATTGTAGTGAGCGATACAAGCGCGGCGACGACGAAAAACACGAGAGGGAAGACGTACCCGATACTTTCAAGCCTCGAAGTATCGCTGCAATATGAATCGAAGGCGTGGTTGTCTTGGCGGGTAAAGTAAAACCATTCGGGCGTTGGCGCCGCGTCAAGCGTCTCCTGCGCGTCTTCAAGTTCCAGCTTTGCGTCCGATAGTTCGGTAAGCGCGTCCGCCTCCTCGCGCTCCAGCGTTTTAACGCCGTCTTGCCACTCGGTCAACCCGTCTGCAAGTTCCGCCCAACCGTCTTTGGTTTCCGCCCAACCGTCGTCGATTTCCTTCTGCGCGTCTGCGCGTTCACGTTCCAAAGTAGCGCGCGCGTTTCTAAGCTTTGCCTCTCCGTCTACTATTGCTATTTCCGCAGCCTCAAGTTGCGCCATCCCCGCATCCAGTTCCGATTGTGCATAGTCAAGCCGCCCCAACTCTGTATACAAAATGTCATACTGAGCATCAAGCTCGGGCGACGCTCCATATGGGGCGGTTGTTTCCAGTTGTTGAAGGTTGGTTAGCAGCAAACCGCGCCCCTGGTCGATTTCAACTTGGCTATTTTCGAGTTCGGCGCGGTTTTTATCGATCTCAGCTCTCCCATTTTTTAGTTCGAGAGCGTTCTTGTCTATCTCTGCCTGCGCGTCGGCTATTTTCTCGTCCAGCGTGGTTTGAGCTTCCTCAAGGTCGATTTGTGCCTTCTCTAGTTCTTGCCTCGCATCATCCAGATCCGTTTGGGCGTCGTCGAGTTCGCGCCTAGCGTCGGCTACCTTTTCGTCGAGTTCGGCGACGCCATCGATATACTCCTGCCAGCCGTCGTCTATCTCCGTTTGCGCATCGATGAACTCCTGCTCCTTTGCCTGAACACGGATATCGCCCGTAGGCTCGATCAGGCGCACCCATTCGTCGGACACGTCGTAATAATCGTCGGACAGGTTGTCCATATCACGAGAGCCTTCCATGAGTATGTAAGCGTCAGTGCTTATATCCTGCTTGTACGCGCTGGGATGGAGATACATATAGTAGTCAAGCCGCCCATCCCCAAGTGAAGTGGTTCCCCGGCTTTCAGGAATTATAAAAAACGGAGATGTAACAGTACCGACGATCTTGAACTCGTTGCTGGAGAGCATGTCGAAATAATCGCTCATGTCATCGAGCCCAAACGCGACGCTGTCTCCGATCACCAATCCGTGTTGGCGGAGCAGCGCGTCATCGATAGCACACTCGACGGAGTTTGCCGGCAGACGACCTTCCGTGATCTCAATATCGTTGAGCGCACCAGGTAGGGCAAATGAGCGCATTGTGCGTGTTTCGTCATCGAAATATACGTATACGTCGAAAACATTCGTTGGCATTACTACGTCGACGCCTGGTATTTCTCTGAGCGCGGAAATATCATCGTCGGAAAAGCCGGTCGAGGACTTTATTTGTATATCGTAAAGATTGCGCTGCTTATATGTCTTGTCAGCTACCGCTCTCATATCCAAAGAAGTTGCGAGTATGCCAACGACAGACGCGGAGCCGAGAGCCGTGATGATTATCAGGGACAGGTAGCGGCCAATCGATTTGGGTATTTCCCTGAAAATATCTTTCCAATAAGCGCTTTTACTCAAAATCTCACCACTTCAACAAAGGAAAACAACTCTTTATCAACGGCTCCATAGCGCGAAAAACTGATTGGCGATTTCACCATTCTAAATCTGATATAGAAACGGGCGCATAATTGTCGGCAATGGATTCGACTTTGCCGCTCTTTATCCTGACGACCCTGTCAGCCATTGGTGTTATCGCCAAGTTATGCGTAATAACAACGACCGTGACGCCTTTATTTCGGCAGAAGTCCTGCAAAAGCTTCAGTATGCTTTTGCCTGTCGCGTAGTCCAGAGCGCCTGTAGGCTCATCGCAGAGCAAGAGTTTCGGGTTTTTCGCAAGCGCGCGGGCGATCGCCACCCGTTGCTGTTCGCCGCCGGATAGCTGCGCGGGGAAGTTTGACAATCTGTGATCGAGTCCAACTTCGCCCAACACTGATAGAGGGTCGAGCGCGTCGTTGCAAATCTGTAGTCCCAACTCAACGTTTTCCAAAGCGGTGAGGTTAGGAATTAAATTGTAAAACTGAAACACGAAACCTACATCGTTACGCCTGTACGTGCAAATATCGCGTTTTGATAAGCTTGTTATATCGCGCCCATCGACGGAGACATCGCCCGAGGTTGCTGTGTCCATACCGCCTAATATATTCAGTACGGTTGTTTTTCCCGCGCCTGAAGGGCCGACGATCATGCTGAATTTGCCTTTGTCAAGTTTGAAAGACATCCCGTCCGCCGCCCGAACCGAAACCTGCCCGCTGTGATATTCGCGCACCACATCAGAAAACACGATATAACTAGAAGCCATGGGTCAACCTCTTATTATGGAGTAGCTGAAACCGCCGCTATCATTATACAGGCTCTTATACATCATTGTGAGAAGTTTTTGTAAATTCTGCTTTGATTAAGCAAATAGAGTAAATAATAACCTGTTTCGCCGTAATAAGCTATAAATACTCCACATAACGCTTGACAAATAACGATAGCCACTGGATAATATGAAAAGATGAAATATCAAAAACGCGTGATACGGTTTGTACGCCTGCGCCCTGAAGTCGTTGAAAGGAGAGATCAGTATGCGATTTGCCGTATGCGATGATGACATGCTATTTCAAAATGAAATAAAAAAGGCGGTTTATACATATTCCAACATGCGTAATTTGGATCTTGCGGTGGATGAATACATCTGTGGAGAGGATCTGCTCAACTCATCATATGAGTACGACGTCGTTTTTATGGACTATCGCATGAGCGGTATCAATGGATTGGAAACTGCTAAGATCCTGCGTGGGAAGAATAAAGATTGCGTAATCATTTTTCTTACTAGCTATTCCAAAATCGTGTATGAAGTGTTTGAGGTTAGCGCGTTCCGGTTTTTCGAAAAACCGCTTGACGTTGATAAACTACACAAAGCGTTGGATGATTATTTTACAACAATCGGAGACGATTACCCAATACTTCTCAAAGTTGGCAGAGAAACAGTCTGTATCAAGACAAACGAGGTGTTTTACCTTGAAGCGGATAATAAAAAGTGCTTTGTAAACCTAGTGAATGAAAGCTTGCACTGCGCGAGGACCATGGCTTCGATAGCGGCTCAATTGCCTGCTAGCATTTTTCACAAAGTAAACAAAGCGTTTATAGTAAATATCAACCATATTAAAAACTATGACAAAGAATATGTATACTTTACAAATGGCGCGCGAGTACCTGCCAGCCGTAAGTATCTACCGTCATTTAAGGAGGCTTACAAGAATTATGCTAAAGGCCGGAGTTTATAACAATTTACAAGCAAAAAAAGAAAATCGGCAGTTCATGACCGCCGATTTGGTTTTGGCGCAAGCTCAGAAACAGAGCCAGCGAACAAAACTGTTTAGAATAGCTCCCATTTTCTCGCACTCCTTTCGTTTATTTAATCTTCTTTTTAAAAATATACTTCACCTACATCGAAAATTGGCTTGAACAAGAGAGACAGGCCGGATAATTGGAGTAAAACGCACAAGATTAAGACTAACCAAAAAGTCATAATAATAGATAGATGAAGGAAGGCAAATTTTATGATAATGACTGTGTTTTCGACGCTCATTAGCATCCTTATTGTTCAAATTGTCATTAAAGCCGCTCTGTTCGGCAAGATCAAAAAAATGGCTGCGATTATTGTCTTTTCCGGACTCCTTTTGGCGTATTTATTCTTCTTGCTGTTCTTTCCTGAGGTGATTGACAAAAGCGGTTTCAATGTGGCGGTCATAATGTTTTCCGTACTCGCGTCGCTCGTTATTTTTGAGAATATTCAGAAAAGCCAAAGCCTATTTTTCTCGATTTTAATTTTGGGATTGATGTCAACTGTATCAACATCCATTATGTGGATCGTGGCAATAATTATGCCAAACGTTATCGATTTTCCCGCAGCGGATTTGATCACAAACTCAGCTATCTTGATCATTATTCTTATTACTGGGAAAAGCGGTTTGCTATCGAGGATCCTTTACAGCATTACCCGGGTTACGAGAGGGATGAAAGCGTTGCTCCTTGGCTCAATATGGATAAGCGCTTTATTAGCGACGCTGTTTTCGATTTTATTCAACGAACATTCCGATCTACCATGGCTTCAGTTTTCAGGAATGCTTACGGCGACTATGATTATCATGACAGGTATTATGGGACCGCTGCTCATAGTGAATAATCTTTCAACTATACACTATAGGAATTTGTCTAACGTCATGAATAAACAAGTGCATTCGCAACTGGAACATTATAAGTCTATGTCAAAAATGAATGAAAATATCTCGAAATTCCAACATGACTATAAGAACATGCGCATAGGTCTCATAAGCTTTTTAAACCAGAATGACGTTTCCGGCGCCATGAGTTTTCTTGAAACGGAACATTTGATGATAAATGGATCGGCGTCCAATTTTGAAACAGGCAGCGTCATACTTGACGCGTTGCTCAATGAAAAGCAGATATCAGCGGCAGCAGTAAACGCGACTATTCAATTTCAAGGTTCCGTACCAGAGCCATTGCTCAACCCGGCGGATATTTGCGTCATTTTCGGCAACGCATTGGACAACGCGATCGAGGCGTGCGCAAAACTGCCGAAGGAAGAGAAAAAAGTTATTAAAATTCAGTCGAGGTTTATAAAAGACTTCTTGTTTATTAATATTGAAAACCCAACGGCGGAAGATGTTCAGATAATAAACAGCGTTATCGCGACTACAAAAGAGAATAAACAATCGCATGGGTTTGGCTTACGTTCAATACTGACCGCAGTCGAGAAGTATTCCGGAGTTATGAAAATTATGTGTGAAAACGGGGTTTTCAGCATGGGTATCGATCTTGATTTTCACGTATAGTTGAGTTTTCAGCTTAGTGTGGTAAAGGAAGGGGAAATGTTGACGTATTTTGTATAAAAATATAGTAATGATACCTCTTACTCTAATAAACGTACCGGTGACTCCCGAATCGATTACACTATTGTGTAATTTTTTTATAATTATGTGGATTTAAATGTTGATGAAATTAGTTAAAGTCAATGCTAGTATTTTGGAGGTAAATCGGTGAAAACGTTGTCCTACACACAAGAATATTTCTTATGCGCTGTAAACAGTATGATGAAGGCGCACTTTGCCTGGAATTCGGCGTTTCCTGCGTGTTTGGTTGTTGGGGGAATAAAAGAATTGCTTGATAATGAATATATTGTCAGCGTCGGGAATGGCGACCTTGTCGCCTGTAAAAAGTGGGATGAGGGTTTGGCTTATTTAAAACCATTGTTTCAAACAATAATGACTCTTCGAAGGTACAGCGACGATAAGGGGATAGTCGGAGTATTTGCGTCCACATTAAACAGTAGCCGATACGACGACCTATTCGACGCGGTAGGCGATTCGTTGGTGCAATCGCGCTACGCGGAGGTAGCAAGTGAGTTTGGAACAAGTAAAAAGAAAATGAAGTATCAACCAAAAGCTGAAGCTGTCAAGAGTGTTATAGATAGATTTCGAGCGGAGCTTGCGCGTGATGGGACATTGCCGGAGGAAACAATTTGTTTGTTGGCGCTACTGGATAAAAGCTCGTTGATACGCGACTACATCGGAAAGTCTGAGATGGAAATCGCGCGAAGAAGGATAGAGGAAACAAAAAATAGTGATATATATGCTTTTGCCGACGCGGTGATAAACTGTTGCGACGACATCGCGGTAGCAGCTATGTAAATTCTTTAAATATGCTGAGAGCTGGGCGAATTATGTTTGTCATTATTCGCCCTCTAATTTGCCTATTTTGTTTGCGACTGTTCATGACAGTCATATCTTTGCGTAATAATTCATAAGGCATCCTTCTAAGAGGATGGTTCGTTCTTGCGCGCTCAAACCCTGACATTCGAGCGTAATATCACATGCAGAACCGTCGTGTCCGCCGATTATAGCTTTGGCGTGGATAACCTCGGCGCCCGATAATATAGCTTGGCGGATTCCTGGTATGTAAATCCAATCTCCAACCGAATAGCTGAAGGGTTCGTTTTTGTTGATAGTGAAAGGGAGAATGCCCCAGTTGATGCAATTCGAGCGATACCGTTTCGTAGCGTATTCATAGCATATGTTAGCTAACCCGCCCAGAACCTTTTGACATGACGCTGCCTGCTCGCGCGCGCTGCCGTCCCCCGGCTTTTTTGCGAATATGCATGAGCCTATAGAAGTCTTCGCGAGGTCTCCACCAAGTTTTATAAGCATTTTAGCGATTTCCGCCAATTCGACCGCTTGAGCGGGCGTTTTTGCGTTACGTCTTGCCTCTTCGAGCGAGCGCGCCGTTTTACTTGCCGCGACATATCCTGGTACGCGCCGTGATAGCGTAAATTCAGACAGCGCGATAGGGTTTGAGCGATAGGATGATGTTTCGCCGGACGGGATGAGTTCGTCGGTTGTCGTCACGTCGTCATGGATGACAGCGCACAGTTGTATGAGCATTTCTTCTTCCAGCGCGGGGAATTTAGGCCAGTCCGCGATGTTTGGGCCAAGCCGCAGCGCCGTTGAAGGGTCTGGCTTCCCAAAACCGTTATAGCACCGCTTGTCATAGATACAGCCATCATATGTGTATACGCGTCGCGTAGGTTCGTAATCGATGTCTGTCGCCGCTGTGAGGACGCCTCCATTTGCTGCCGTCGCCGCAATAGAACGGGCGTCCATAAGCGCGACTGCCGCTATTTGCCCGTTTTGCGGTTTCGATCCCTCGCGATTGGCGAAATTACGGGTTGTATGACGTATTGAAAGCGTGTTGTGCGCCGGAGTATCGCCGGCGCCAAAGCAAGGACCGCAGAATGCCGATTTAATGACTGCGCCCGCTTGTGTAAGTGTTTCCGCGACGCCATCACGGTACATGGCTAGGGCGATCGGCGTCGAAGACGGATATACGGACAGATCGAAATATCCGTCGCCAACTGATTTCCCGCGTAAGATGTCGGAGGCTTCAGATATGTTTTCATACATCCCGCCGGCGCAGCCCGCGATAATGCCTTGTTCGCACGTTACTTCGCCGTACCTGTTGATGCTCGGTAAAAGGTCGAGCTTGGCTTGCCCAAACAGTTCCTTGTTGCATTCATCCTGGACTGCGTGTAATATGCTTTCCGGCTCGCGCTGTAAATCGTGTATCGTATAGGCTTTTGATGGGTGAAAGGGTAGCGCGATCATTGATTCCGCCGCTGAAAGGTCGATCCTTATTATAGAATCGTAATAAGCTCCTTCTTCGATAGATAGTTTGCGAAATTCCCCCAGCCTTCCGACGCTTTCATAATACGTGCGCGTGACGGCGTCGGTTTCCCAAATCGACGATAGGCAGCTTGTTTCTGTCGTCATGACGTCAATGCCGATGCGGAAATCCATCGACAGCGAACCGACGCCAGGTCCGGCAAACTCAAGTATTTTGTTTTTGACCGCGCCGCCTGGAAATGTTTTCTTTATTAGATCAAGAGCAACGTCATGAGGGCCGATCCCTTTCCGGGGCAAGCCTTCAAGCCAGACAAGAACGACTTCAGGTGGGTCTATGTCATACGTGTTTTTTAGCAGTTGCTTCACAAGTTCGCCGCCACCTTCGCCTATTCCGAGAGTTCCGTAGCAGCCGTAACGCGTATGCGAGTCGGAGCCAAGGATCATCTTTCCGCACCCCGCCAGCTTTTCCCGCGCGTATTGATGGATCACCGCATGATTAGCGGGCACAAATATCCCGCCGTACTTTTTCGCTGCGGATAATCCAAACGCGTGGTCGTCTTCATTAATTGTACCTCCGACGGCACAAAGGCTGTTGTGGCAGTTAGTAAGCGCGTAGGGGACGGGGAACTTCGTCATGCCACTTGCTCGCGCCGTTTGTATTATGCCAACATATGTAATGTCGTGGGAAACTAGCGCGTCGAACGTCAGGCGCATTTTGCCCGAGTCGTCCAAGATGCCTTTCGCTAGCAAAATCTTGTACGCGATCGTCTTTTCGCGTCCGCTGGGCCAAGGGGACGATCCTTTCGTTTTGCCTTGCGAAACTGGCGCGCTGGTATCCAGCATTTCCGTTTCAGGGGTAGGTTTGCCTGAAATAATGCGTGCCGCGCTGGCTGAGCGTTTGATTGTCGTCATCTTTCGCGCCTCTCAATTTGTGTAATAAAATCCGTTAATAATTAATTAACAGATTTTAGCATAGATGTAATAAAAAATTCAAGTTATGTACACACATATATTCGAACGGCATGTTAATATGATTATGCTGAAATTGATAAATTGATGCGCCGCTAATGAATGTCAATACAACTATCCCTGCTTGCTCGATGGACGGAACACCGGTCGAAAGGCAGGGATAGACCATTATTGCGGCATCGTTACACGATGCTTCGAGCGCCACAATTCTAATAAATATTCATAACAATGTCAATAGCAGCGTAACCGTTGGGTAAGTAGTTAGTAACTGAAGGGCAACCCGTTGTTTGACAGTATAAAGAAAATATGTTACTGTTCAGTGGGTATACGGAACTGAAATAAAATGCACACTACGAGGAGAAATATGAAGAGATTGCCAATTAAACTATTGACGCATGGCGCGAAAATGCCCACGCGAAAAACGTCGGGCAGCGTTGGATATGATATTGCCGCGAGCATGGGGGAGGACGTTGTGATCGAGCCTGGGGAGACGCGCATGATTGGAGCAGGATTCGCGATAGCGCTTGAGCCAGGTTATGCCGCTTTCATATACGCCAGGAGCGGGCTTGGGATTAAAAACGGTATCATACCAGCCAATTGTGTTGGGGTTGTCGACTCGGATTACAGAGGCGAGATAATAGTTGGGCTGAAAAACACATCGGCCGAATCATTCACAGTCAGGGACGGAGACCGCATAGCTCAGATGGTCATAGCCGGTTGCGAACTGCCGCAACTAATGCTTTGTGAAGACCTAGACGAGACGCGGCGAGGCAGCGACGGTTTTGGGTCTACTGGGACAGCGCAGGATTAGAGGCAGGCTATCGTGCTTGCAACAAAAAACAATTTATTCTTCTCCGCAACTCCCATCTACTAACAACTAACAACTAACAACTAACGACTAACCACTAGATACTAACCACTGCGAGCACGTATATTCTAACATTTTTTGAATTGCGTAAGCGCTCGCATCAGGGGGATTTGCATGTACAAAACGTTGCTGTCTAGCCTTCGGGAATATAAAAAAGAAACCATAATTACGCCGTTATACGTTACATTTGAGTCGCTTTTAGATATTGGCGTCCCGACGCTGATGGCTTTTCTCATTGATTATGGGATTAGCCGCAATGACATAACCAATATACTGCTGTATGGTCTAGCCTTGCTTGTCTGTGCTCTGATTTCGCTGTTTGTGGGGCTACGCGCCGGACGCACCAATGCTATTGCTTCAGCGGGATTCGCGAAGAACCTGCGTCAGGATATTTTCCACAAAGTGCAGGGATTCTCATTTTCAAATATCGACAAATTCTCAAACGCGAGTATAGTAACACGGCTAACTACTGACGTTTCAAATGTGCAAAACGCGTACCAGATGGTAATGCGCCTTGGGGTGCGTTGCCCGATGATGATTATTTTCGCGCTCTTTTTTTCTGTCAACATCGATGCGCGTTTTTCAATGATATTTCTTGTNATAATCCCTATACTTGGACTTGGATTGTGGCTCATTATCAGAAATGTCCATCCTATATTCGTTGGGGCNTTTAAGACATATGACAATCTAAACCGCGTTGTGCAGGAAAACCTGCTGGGGATNCGTGTCGTCAAGTCATATAATCGCGAAGAGCATGAAACGCAGAAATTCGCCGAGATTTCCCAGTCAATTTTCAAGGATTTTTCTAGAGCGTCTAAACGGATNGCACTTAACATGCCACTNATGCAGTTTTGCCTCTATACTGTCATGGTTTTGCTGTCCTGGTTTGGCGCCAAGGAGATTTTGCGCACGGGCAACAATCCGGAAATNGGGCTTACTACCGGCGCGCTNACAAGCCTTATTACCTACTCGACTCAGATACTCATGGGCTTGATACTGCTGTCCAGAGTGTTTGTTATGGTAATAATAGCAAGGGCGTCAGTGGAGCGCATCGTGGAGATACTTACTGAGGAAAGCGACCTGAAAAACTGTGATAATCCAGAATATATCGTTATGGATGGATCAATAGTGTTTGAACATGTCAGTTTTTACTACTCAAGGCAAGCTAGCAAACCGGTTCTTGACGATATCAACCTTACGATCATGACAGGGGAAACTGTTGGCATTTTGGGAGGGACGGGTTCATCAAAATCCAGCCTTGCGCAGCTTATTGCGCGTCTTTACGACGCCGTTGCGGGGCAGGTTTTTGTCGGTGGTAAGGATGTACGGGAATACGACATCGCTGCGCTTCGCAACCAAGTAGCCATGGTATTGCAAAAAAACGTGCTCTTTTCAGGCACAATCAAAGAGAACCTGCGATGGGGCAACGAAAACGCGACCTTGGAAGAAATGACCGAGGCATGCCGATTGGCTCAGGCGGACGGTTTTATTCAGAATTTTCCAGATAAATATGATACATATATCGAACAGGGCGGAACCAATGTATCTGGGGGGCAGCGGCAGCGTTTGTGCATAGCAAGGGCGTTGCTGAAAAAGCCAAAAATACTGATACTCGACGATTCCACCAGCGCTGTCGATACAAAAACCGATCAACTTATACGCCAGGCTTTCAAAAGCAATATCCCGGAAGTGACGAAGATCATAATTGCCCAGCGAGTAGCGTCCGTTATAGACGCTGATAAAATCATCGTTATGGACGACGGTAAGATCAACGCGGTCGGTCGGCATGACGAATTGATGAAAACTTGCGAGATATACAGGGAAGTCTACGAATCGCAAAACAGAGGGGGTGTTCCGGATGCGCAACGGGAAGAGGTTTAAGCCGGGAACGATCAAAAGGTTGTTCTCGTACATGGCCGCCTATAAAATCCAGCTCTTTTTTGTCGTTGTGTGCATATTGATAAGCGCCACGGTCAGCGCATGTATATCCCTGTTCTTGCGAATCCTGATCGATAATCATATAATCCCATTGCTGGGACAAGCGGATCCAAATCTTGAGAAACTTGTCGAAATGATCGTCATTATGGGCGTGGTATACGGCGTTGGCGTACTGACGACTTGGCTATATAACCGGATAATGGTCGTAGTTGAGCAAGGGACGCTCAAAAAAATCCGCGACGACATGTTCAACCACATGCAGAAGTTGCCTATCAAGTATTTCGACACGCATTCGCATGGCGACGTTATGAGCAGGTACACAAATGACACGGACACACTGCGTGTGGCAATTTCACAGGGGTTTTCGCAAATACTTTCATCTTTGTTTTCTACCTTGGCGGCTTTTGCGGTGATGCTGTATCTCAGTGTAACGCTTAGCTTTTTTGTCATAGCGTTTTCACTGGTTCTAATGGCCGTTGTGAAAACTGTAGTGAATAGAAGCTCTGTCTTTTTTGTTAAGCAGCAAGAGGATTTGGGCGATATCAATGGCTATATTGCGGAAACTATAAACGGGCAGAAAGTTATCAAGGTGTTCTGCCACGAAGGGAAGGCGGAGGAAAGTTTCAAGCAAAAGAACGATACGTTATTCCATAGCGCGACAGAGGCTCTGCGGTATGGCAATATAACAATGCCGGTAGTTGCGGGCATGGGGTATGTCCTTTATGTCCTACTTGGTATAGCGGGAGGGGCAGCCGGTGTGTTTGGCGTGCCCAACCTGCGTTTTTCGGGAGTGGAAGCGCTCTCTATCGGCACTATCATTTCATTCATTACGCTCTCTCGTGGCTTTGTAAACCCTATCGGCCAGATTTCCATGCAAGTCAACATGGTTGTCCAAGCATTGGCGGGGGCGTCACGGATATTTGACTTAATGGATGAACCCGAAGAAGCGGACGGCGGGTATGTCACGCTTGTAAACGCAAACGTTGAACACGACAATATCGTTGAATGCGAGGAGAGAACTGATATTTGGGCGTGGAAGCACCCACATGGCGATGGAACGGTAACATATTCGCAGCTTATGGGAGATATCCGTATGTCAAATATGGATTTCGGATACAACAAAGAAGTTACTGTGCTGCATGATATAACGCTCACGGCGCAACCCGGCCAAAAGGTCGCGCTTGTCGGCGCGACAGGTGCGGGGAAAACAACGATCACCAATCTTCTAAACAGGTTTTATGATATTGCGGATGGGAAGATCCGTTATGATGGGATCAATATCAACAAGATCCAAAAAGCAGACCTTAGGCGTTCGCTAGGAATGGTGTTGCAGGATGTGAATATTTTTACGGGAACTGTTATGGACAATATCCGTTACGGCAAGCTGGGCGCAACCGACGAAGAATGCATTGAGGCCGCTGTGCGGGTCGACGCTGATGATTTTATCCGTATGTTGCCGAAGGGATATCACACGATACTTGAAGGTGATGGAAGCGGCCTTTCGCAGGGGCAACTGCAGCTAATTTCCATAGCTCGCGCGGCTGTGGCGGATCCGCCGGTCATGATTCTTGACGAGGCGACGTCGTCGATCGATACAAGGACCGAATCGATCGTACAAAAAGGGATGGACGCCCTGATGAAAGGCAGGACTGTGTTCATTATCGCGCACCGTCTATCGACTATTCAAAACGCCGACGTTATAATGGTGCTGGAAAACGGCAGCATAATAGAGCGTGGCAGCCACGAACAGTTGATCAACCAGCGTGGCAAGTACTATCAACTGTACACAGGCGCTTTTGAGCTAGACTGAAGACGTGAACAATTAACAATTAACAGTGCATGGTTCTGTTGCGGGCTTGTGTTGCCCCTTGTTGACTTCACACATTGTATTGTGTATTATATCACACATAAACAAATGCTTATAAATGGGAGGTCATCATGGCTAGTAACTTATATATTGATAACGAACTCATGGACACAGCCTTAAAAGTTGGTGGGTTGAAAAGTAAAAGAGATACAGTAAATCAAGCCTTGAGAGAATTTATCAAGCGGCGAAAAATGGCGGATATCATCGGATTATTCGGCACAATTGAATATGCCCCAGACTATGACTACAAAGAAGCGAGGCAGTCAAGGTTATGAAAGTGTTAGTGGATACATCCGTCTGGTCACTAGCATTGCGCCGTGGGGGTCCAAACAGAATTGCTGAAAAACTGGCTGAACTGATCCATGCGGCGCTTGTCGTAATGATAGGGCCGGTACGTCAAGAGATTTTGTCCGGGATTTCTGATGAAAAAGTGTTTTTGAATCTAAAGCGCGAGTTGGAATCATTTGATGATTTGGTAATTGAAACATCTGACTATGAAATCGCTGCGCAGTATTACAATACTTGCCGATCACATGGCATACAAGGTTCCCATATTGACTTTTTAATCTGTGCGGTTGCTGCAAATCATCATCTGCTGATATTTACTACAGATAAGGATTTTGAATACTTTTCAAAATATTTGCCAATTCACCTTTATGAAAACACTTTATGAAAAATCGGTGTCAAGCGTTTTTGAGCATGTCTCAAAAAACAGTTGACATTTGGGTGGATGTTTGATAGTATCCTCTCGCGTTCCGAAGACAGCAGGTAGCCATTACTAGAGGCGTAAAACCTGCCAAGGATGGCATGATTTGAGTTATTGCTGTTGTCCCTGTCTTTACGCTGGGGCAATTTCTTTTGGGCGCGAATGTAATTTGAATGTATGGAGGTGAAAAGAATCAATGCCGAACGCGAAAATTCTAAGCGAGAAGAAGAAGATAGTCGATGAATTGACCAAAAAACTGAAAAGTCAGGCGGGTGTTTTTGTCAACTATTCAGGGATTACCGTTGCTGAGGATACTGAGATGCGCGTAAAGCTACGCGCTGCGAATGTAGACTACACTGTTATTAAGAATACGTTGATGAGGTTTGCCATCAAGAACGTCGGGTTCGATGAACTCGACCAGATATTGAGCGGATCGACTTCGCTTGCGGTGAGCGAGGACGACCCAATCGCTCCAGCCAGGATAATCAAAGAATATGCCGATAAGCTTCCCAACTATTTTGAGATCAAGGGCGGTTTTATGGATGGTAAAATACTCTCGCTCAGCGAAATCAATACCATTGCGAGTATTCCGCCGCTACCGATCCTTAGGGCGCAGTTGCTTGGAACGATGCTAGCCCCGATTGCAAGCCTTGCGGTTGTACTTAAGGCGATTGCGGAGAAAGGCGCTACCTCAACTGACACGCAGGAAGACCTGCCGACTGACGGACCACAAGCCGCTACGGAGGCGGCTGAAGCTCCCGCCGGTTAACCTGTTCCCACTTGAACAGAAACGGAATCATATGTTAACAACTTATTTTAGACAAAAATATTAATGGAGGTATTATAAATAATGGCTAGTGAAAAAGTTGCCGCGTTGATTGAAGAAATAAAAGTTCTGACAGTTGTCGAACTTTCAGATTTAGTCCATGCGCTTGAAGAGGAATTCGGCGTTTCCGCCGCCGCGATGGCTGCGCCTGCTGCAGGAGCGGCAGCGGTTGCCGAGGTTGAGGAACAAACTGAGTTCGATGTTATTATGACAAGCTTTGGCGCTGAGAAAATCAAAGTCATCAAGGAAGTCCGCGCGATTACCGGGCTTGGCTTGGCGGAGGCCAAGGCTCTTGTAGAAGGCGTCCCCGCGAAGATAAAGGAGGGCGTCAACAAAGAGGAAGCTAATGGGCTGAAAGATAAATTATCGACAGCCGGCGCAACAGTTGAGATCAAGTAGACAAGAAGTCGTGAATAATGAACAAGGGGACGGTTACTGCATTCATTTTTGAACGCAAGAACCGTCCGTTACTGTTCATGGGCAACAGAGCATTGCGGTGTCGGCATCGGTCGACATCCTGCCCCATCGACACTTGAAGAAACCCTAGGCTTTCACTCCCCGCCC